>CAYNDN010000015.1:14793-22812 GCA_964395075.1 uncultured Lentimicrobiaceae bacterium
GCTTTTGTAACTCAAGATAGTCTTTCACAAATTCAATTTCATCATGCAAAGTTCTTTGCAGTTCATCAGATTGTTTTAAAGTAGAATTTATCATCCTCGAAAACCTTACAATATAATCGTATGCAGCATCAGGCGAGTTTTTTAAAACATATCCTGCAATGGTATTGAGTACATTCATGGTAAAATGCGGCTCCAACTGGTTTTTAAGAGTGGCAAACTGCAGGCGGTGTATTTCTTTTTCGATCTCCCGGGTTTTCCTTGTTTGACGCCTTTGCAAAAACTGGATGAACCAAACAATTAAATATAAGATGAAATACACTCCGGCATAATACCCGAACCTGAGTTGATAATGCGGATTTTTTGCGATCATAAAGTGGGTGATCTCATTGCCGCATTGCAAAGCAAAGCTCGGATTATTATCAACCGGATCAATGCTGTAAAACCTGATCTTTTCTCTGCGAGCGCCGGTGGCATTGATTTGAACAAAATTATCAAAATCGGCATCAGAAACCCACAAAGTGGATGCGTGTTCATCCCAAAACAGGTACCAAAATTTCTGATCAGCAGCTCCGGCTCTGTAAATTAATGAAGATCCCGGCAGTTTCGTGTTTTTGAAAGGATGCTTATTTAGCAACGTATCAAACCAAAAAAACTGATTATTATCTAACAACAATAGCTCATCCTTGCTTCCGGTTAAGAAACGATAGTGTGCCTGTAAAACCTCAATATTCTTTGCAAATTGCACCTTACCTGATTTATTATAGACTGAAAGAAGCACCGAATCGGACTCACGTTTATGCGTTCTTCCCGTTTGGTCTAAAACAGAAATCAATTTGTAATTTTTGCCAATCTTCGCATAGTATGTGTTGAAGTAAGAGTTTTTTCCTCCGACAGGAATAGGTTCAAATTTAAGGTTCAGATTGTGATCAAAAATTATAAACCATGAAAAGCTATCAGGATAATCAAGATTAAAATTGTTCTGTATGTTGTCAACAGCCCGGGAACTAAAAAGAATTTCCGGCAGGGAATCACCGTCAATATCCACAATTTTGGATATGCCGCCACTGGAGCCATAAGGCATGGATTTGAATAGCGAATTATTTGTAATGTCGTACAAATAAATCTTTCTTGGATAAATCGAAAACCCGGCATTAACATTAAATACAAGGTCTTTGTGTCCGTCACCGTTCATATCTGCCAGTTGATTTAATGCTCCGCTCAAATCATAACCGCCGTCTATCTGCCAGATGGTATCAATCATTAATTGCTTTTTAACTGGACTAACAGTATCGAACACATCACAAACATGCAACCAGAGTTGATTTTCCATCCTTGTTAAACAAATTACTTCTTTGATACTATCATTATTGTAATCTCCAATCAGTATAAAATTATATCTGTCGGGAAACACTCCTTTATTAAGATTAAACTGATCCAGTACTTCACCCTCTTTCTCAACCACAAAAGCTGCTTTGCCAAGGTTGTTGAGTTTGGTCCTGATTAATTCTACGCTGCCGTCCATATCAAGATCGTAATAGAAATATTGAGTAACATCATCTTCTATGATTATATGAATGTTTTCTGAGATGTATTTTTGCTGGGTGCCCTCAAAATAAAGAATTCCGGGAATCACGAACACAGCCGCCAGAAAAAACGGATTAGAAACGATATCTATAATTGACGGTATTTTCATGTTGCTTTACTGGAATTCAAAAATAGTTTTTTTAGTAATCGAGCCGCAATTTTGATCCCAGTGAAATCATAAAAAAAACGGCGGTAATTATTTTGTGAAAACTTTTTCGGTTAACTTATTTTCCAATTAATCATTCAGACATTTCAGACGATAACGTTGTAATGTTTCCATGAGCTCTTCCCTGGAAATCGGTTTCAGTAAAAAATCAAAAGCTGTTGTTTTGATGGCAGCGGGTTTGCAGTCGGTTATGTTAAAACTTTCTTTTTGCAGACTGAATTTTTTGATGTTTTTTAGTTAAAAATATTCTTACTTTTGTCTTCGTTATTGCTATCAAATATGAAAAAGCTATTAACCATTATCATTTTATTAGGACTGGTTTTTCAGGCTTTGGCTCAAACCCGCGAGGTACCGTTTACTTTGGATGACCGCGATAGGATTATGCGCACCGAAGAACGCGTTGAATCGTTGCGCAATGAAATGAATGCAAAGTTTGAAGCTGTGGAAACAAAATTTGAGGCATTGGAAACAAAGATTCAGGCATTGGAAACAAAAATTGATGCTGTTAATTCGAAATTCGAACCTCTTTATTGGGCTTTTGGGATTTTGATAACCCTGATGTTTTTTATTTTGGGCTTTATAATATGGGATCGGCGCACAGCCCTCAACCCAATTCAACACAAAACACAAACAATCGAAGATCGAATGAATAAACTGGAGAATGTGTATCGCGAGCAAGCTAAAAAAGACCCCGCTTTTGCCGAACTTCTTAAAATAGCCGGCTTGCTTTAAGCCCTTGTTCGGATGATGCTCCAGCCTCGTCTGGTCTATCATGGCAGGTTTAGCCTGCATTTATAATAATATAAATCATTCCACAGACAAGAGCCTGTTAAAATAGACTCGGCTTAGGCTGGAGCGTTAGCTGAACGCAGGTAATCCTTCCAATAATTAAAAAACTCAAAACCTTTTGAATTAGCTGATTTTACTGCATCAAGGAAAAAAAATCCTACATTTGCAATCGTTATATTTTATCAAATATGAAAAAGCTAGTTACCATTTTCATCTTATCAGGACTGATTTTTCAGGCTTTTGCCCAATCACGCGAAGTGCCTTTTACACTTGATGACCGCGACAGGATTATTAAGCTGGAAGAAAAATTAAGTTCTAACAATGATAAAATAGAATCCCTGCGAAACGAGATGAATACCAAATTTGAAGCCATAGAAACCAAGATGGATGCGAAATTCGAACCGATTTATTGGATTTTGGGAATCATTGTCGTTATTATACTTTTTACTTTGGGATACATAATTTGGGACAGGCGCACTGCCCTGTATCCGGTGCAGGATAAAACCCGAAACCTCGAGGAGCAGGTAAACAAGTTGATGTATGTTACCCGCGAACAAGCTAAAAAAGACCCTGCCTTTGCCGAACTTCTCAAAATTGCAGGCTTGCTTTAAGTTGCCGGGGAATCTATTCTTAATGGCAGTTTTTTTATGAACCTTTGGTAAATATTTCAAAAGGCTTCTCCAGGTAATCTTTCCAATTATTCGAACCCCAATACTTTTTGAATTAGCTGATTATGCGGCAACAAGGGTAAAAAAATATTCCTACATTTGCAATCGTTATTGCTATTAAATATGAAAAAGCTATTCATTCTCATCATTTTTTCAGGACTGGTCTTTCAGGCTTTGGCCCAAACCCGCGAGGTCCCGTTTACCCTGGATGACCGCGATAGGATTATGCGCACCGAAGAAAAACTTAATTCTATGAATTCGGATATGAAAGGAAAAATAGAATTACTCAATGGAAAAATTGAATCCGTTAATGGCAAAATAGAATCAGTAAATGGAAAAATTGAATCATTGCGCAATGAAATGAACGCAAAGTTTGAAGCTGTGGAAACAAAATTTGAGGCATTGGAAACAAAAATTGATGCTGTCAATTCAAAATTTGCGCCTCTATACTGGGCTTTTGGGATTTTGATTGCGCTGATCTTATTTATGCTTGGTTACATTATATGGGACAGAAGAACGGCTTTGCATCCCATCCAAAACAAAACCATTGGCCTTGAAGAACGCCTGATAATGCTGGAAAATCTTTCGAGAGAACAGGCCACAAAAGACCCCATATTTGCTGAAATGATGAAGAAGGCCGGTCTGCTTTAAGCTGTTGATTTCTCAGATATATACGCCCTGCTAACATCGTGGAGAACCCTGATTTTTGCAATTTCCCAACCTGGGCAAACAGTTTAGCTTCTGAGATACTTACCAAAACGAATACTATTGCCAATAATCTCATTTGCTGCTTATTTTTTTAATGTTTACATTAATTGTTGGATTATTTATTGGTTTTTTTATTTCAAACCAAAAAACTACTGGAAAAAGCCGTCTGCATGCGCCAAATTGTTTAATCGCCACTAAACAATCTATTGTTTTTAGTTCTGGACTATAAAGCACCTCAATGTCAATCTTTGGTTTCCTGCATCCTCCTGAAGCTTCTCTAATACCTACTAAAATATTCTCCTTAAAATCGATATCGGCCATGACAATATTTTGACAACATCCTACCAAGTCTTTTCTGTTTTCAATGATAAATATTCCTCCTTTTTTCGTTTGACAATTAATATCAACGAAATCAAATTCGACAGGGTATTGCAATTCAGTCTGTGAGTATGCATGCACGCATGATATAGATATACTTATAAGAAAGACAATAGAGTAATAACCCGATTTTAGTCTTGCTATTTTTTCAATTTTGTTCATTTGAACCTATTGGTTTAATATTCTCTAAAATACTTTTACGCATCTCCTCATTCTCCTTTTTCAGGTCGATGACATACAAAGTTAACTCTTCTATTTTTTGCAGGAGTTTAATTTGCATTTCGCCAATATCCAGGTCTTCTGCCTGCATTTGCTTGGTGCTGGGGATGTCGGGGGATTTTCAGGTACCTTTAGCAGATACCATAGCCGAAATCCCGGACCTACGAAAACACCTGCTTTTTTACCTATTTCAATATCTAAATTAAGCGGAACAGAGCCATAGTTCAAATCGTAATAATCATGGTTTAGATGGGTGAAAGTAATTCCCGACTGAAACAAAAAGGGAGTTTCTGAAGGCTTAAATGTTGCCAATCCCCCAATTTCAAAACCATTGTAAAAGTTTTCCGGAAACAATTGTGTTCCGGAACTGTATTGATCAATATCGAATTTAACGAATGATACCTGCAAGGCATAACTGAATTTTTGGGCCTTGGCGCCCATAGCAAAAAGGATGAAAAACATAAATAATAACAGCCGTCGTCTCATTTCAGTTTATAAATGCATTTCAGGTTGATTCCCAGTGAGTAGTGATACTTACTGCTATTATAATCATGAATTTGAACTGTTTTAAAATTCAAAAATGACATTTTAAACAGCCCTTCGAGGCCTATTTTAAATTTAGAAGAAAGAAAGGTTTCAATGGCAAAACCTGATATCAGTCCAAAGTTAACTTTGCGAAAATCATTGTCGCTTAATTCAGCTCCTGACAACGAGTAACTTTGTTCCGGGTTTATGTTATCAACATACCTGTATTTTACCATGAACTGGAGCATACTACCCAAAACAAAATATGGAGTGAGTTTAGAGTTATCATTTAAGTCATACGAAAGATAAACCGGTAATTCAATATATTCTATATAGCTTTTGTAATCGTAATCGAACTGATTGCCATTAATATTCTTTTCATTATCAAACCCTTTTATCGAATATATTATTCCAGGGTTCAAATTCATATTTTGGGTCAATGCATATTTTATTACGAGTCCTGCATCCAGGCCCATTAAATACTGATTAGGATTCACATTTCTCAATTTCATTGAAACCGTTGGGCTGACATTTGCACTTATTTCAATTGTTTTTGTTTGTGGATGCAGGCTCTCCGCAACACATAAAACCAAAACAACTGAAGCTGCTTTTTTTATATTGTTTAAAGATACCCATCGAAATGTATAGTTTTTTTTATTCATAGATAATCTTTTCTGTCAATATCGAATTCTCTATAAAAAGTTTCATGATATAAACACCCTTAGGATGAGAAGTTATGTCAATTAAAGTATGTGGATTTACAATATTATCCTTCTTATATATTCTATCGCCATTTACATCAGTGATTTCCAAAGAGTAATATGACCTAAGGTTTTCTACTTCAACTTGAAATCTTCCATTGTTAGGATTAGCATATAAGGTTAGAGTATTTTTTATACCTTTCTTTTGACTATTTCTTTTCCATACATCAGTGGATATGTAGGAATTATCACTTACATGATTGATGGATACTGAATTGTTTTTGAAATTTGGTGGGCCTGGGCATTCGACAATTTTTGCGTGAAAATTGTTTGAAAGGGTTGTTTCAGGTATTATTGTAACTTGGTCTGTGGCAATCAAAGTCAAATATTCTTCACTATTTAAGTTAGTATTATTTAAAGATATGCTTTTTCCAGTTACAGTTGTCGGAGATGAAGATGATGGAGAATAGTTTGATAACGTTACAATTTCATCACAATCTAAACGCTTCCAAAATCGGATATAGTCAATTTGCAACATATTTGGAATTGGAAAAGGTTCAGCCACACCTCCAAAACTACAACCTTCACAAGGTATTGCTAAATTAGCAATTATTCTCATTGGGTAGTTAAAAGAGTGAATTGCAATTCTAAATTCATATCCATTTAGACTAAAAATCACATAATCTTGAGCCCATTCACCGGCCAAAATATTAAAAGTATCTGGGAAGTTTTCATTCGCTGTATGCTCCTTTAAGCTATTAAAAGGAGTATCACATTCACCTCCATCACAATGAATATTTGTCGTAAATTTATTAGGTTTTGCACTTTCCATTTCAAAAATATCAATTTCATCAGTTCCTTGTCCATAACACAACCAAAATGCTGGCCAAAAACCTGTACCATATGAGGTCTTAAAACGAATTTGAAACAAACCAAATTTAAATTTTTGTTTTGAACATATCATTCCTGAGGTGTAATCAAAATATTCTGGGATTGTATAAAAATTTCCATTCTCATCCCAGTGCCAGGTATCATAAAACCCTGGTTCCATTTTAGCAATTAGTTTTAATATTCCATTTTCTAATTCAACATTGTTGCTATGATAATATTGTTGTTCATCGCCATGTGTCGGACCTTCCGGATAATGTCTCATCCATTTCGTATCATCAAAATAGCTCTCATTAAATTCATCTCCACCAGCATATGCCCATTTAATTATAGTCCCGTCCATTAACAGTTGCCACATCGTTTGTGGTTGAGCATATAGTATTGTGTTGCATACCAGAAAACAAAAAGTATACATTATTCGTATCCTTAAAGCAATTGATTTCATTTTCAATAATTTTGTGATTGAGATTTCAAAGTCGATTTCAGAAATCAAACTATTTCTCATTTTTGAGCACTTTGATTTCATTTTCAAGCTCGATTACGTACAGAACCAATTCCTCGATTTTCCTGAGAAGTTTTGCATCCATATCTGCAATGTCATACCCGTTATTTTTAACGGAATTTTCATCTGGCAATTCAGGTAGATGTTTATGTTTGTCAATATATTTTGATAAAGAATCCAATGGTAGCAGGTTATAATTTTCATCAAAAACATCATCTGCCCAGTTTGCCACAGTTTTAACCGATACTTGTTCAGTAAGAATTCCATCTTCAACATATAATTTGTAACCAGATGACAGATTTACAGTTGGGTCGCCTATAAGTACTTTTCCATTCACATTGAGCAATGCAGAACTTGATGTGTTGCTTGTCCCAATTCCAACACGTCCTCCTCCATCAATGTATATGCCCTGATTTGGATCGCTGTCACTGTTGATCCAGTTGCCGGCTGTTAGCAGGTTTTGGGTCATAATATGATTCCCCAGGTCATCACCATCAATCCCTGTAAGTTGTGAACCATCACCATAGTACGTTGTGGCTGAAATATTCCCGGCAACCTTTAATTGCTTGCCATCTGTTTGGGATGTGCCAATCCCAACCCTTCCTCCGCCATCAATGTAGATGCCCTGGTTGGGGTCAATGTCGCTATTTATCCAATTTCCGGAAGTGAGCAGGTTTTGTGTCATGGTGTGATTTCCAAGGTTGTCGCCAACAATCCCCGTTAGTTGTGAGCCATTGCCAAAATAAGTTGTAGCAACAACATTTCCGGCCACTTCGAGTTTCTCGGTTGGTGTATCCGTTCCTATCCCAACGTTGTAATTTGTCCACACCTCATTTGCAGAGATTGTCCAATCGCCGTCATCGGTTGGGGGAGGCTCAACCCATGTGGCAG
>CAYNDN010000016.1:0-22783 GCA_964395075.1 uncultured Lentimicrobiaceae bacterium
CCAACTTTATGTGTGTTTTTCTGTAAGATCTTCCACAAAATTTGCAGTAGTTCCATTTAATTTGATACTCATTCTTTAACTTCAACAAAATGGTTAAACGAACAATAATTTCATTAGGATTAATTATTATTTTTAACACAAATAGTATCGCCCAAAACGAAAATTTCTCTGTTGGTTTAAAACTATTGCCTGGATTCTCGAAGGAAACCATGCTGTTTGGAGAAAGTTTTGCTCCCAATATAGGGGCTTCGATATTTGGGGTTAAAAACTTTTCAAAAACGCTGGGAGTGGAATCTGGTATTTCATATCGGAATTATGGCTCTATATCTGACATGACATTAATAGACATACGCGGAATTGTATTGGGTGAGTATTCAACCTATTATTCATTCAGATATATTACTATTCCTGTATTATTGAGAATAAATGTAAATTCTTTTTACATCACTGCGGGATTTAACAACAATTACATCACCTCGGTTTACGAAATTCCACCAGACGGACTTTATGAAAATGGAGAAGAAATGCAAAAAAGAGAATTAAATTTTGAGCAGAATTTTGTTTTTGAACCTACTTTAGGAATTGGTTATCAATTTAATTTCAATAATAAATTCGGTTTAAACCTTGAAGGATATGCTTCAAAATCACTCACTGGCAAATCTTATGCATTTGTAAATATTGGATTAGGTATTGGTTTTTGCTATTTCTTTTCAGCAAAAAATCCGGAATAAATCATTTCAATTTAAATAAAAAGGGCAACCGTCAGGTTGCCCTTTTTTATGAGTTTTGAGATGATCTTACTTAATCACACCCAGTTCTTTTCCAACTTTTGTGAAAGCCGCGATGGCTTTGTCGAGATGCGCTTTTTCGTGGCCTGCTGCGAGCTGAACACGGATACGTGCCTGACCTTTGGGAACTAACGGATAGCATTTTTGTATCCCTTCAATTCATTCAAGTGTTTTTATGCTAATCCAATCCCCTTTCAAAGGCTGAAATTCTTTATGGCAAATGAATCCATTTTCATAACGCCCTGATCAACGCTATTTTTGTTGAACTGAATTTAAACAATGGATTCAGGTTGTAAAATGAAATTAAATAACAGACTATTAAGCAATTAAGAAACATGAAAACAGCAACTTCAAAAATATATTTACCAGCTTTAATAATTATTATTTTATTTGGCTTTGGATGTATTGAAAGTATTGATGCTCAACCAGGAAATAACAATGCTTCAATTTCACCGATTTATGGTAAGATTATGATGGTAGGAGGCGGAGACATCCCGATGCGGGCCAAAGCAACATTTGGGTATTTGGCCGGAGAAGAGCAAGGTAATTTGGTCATCGTGTGCAATAACAGCAAAGCAGGAAAAAAAGGCTCTCAGGAATGGAAAAAGTTAGTAGGCACAGTCTCAATGGTTGTCGTCGACGAATCAAATGCAAATGTTGAGGATTCCGACCTTGAGCTGATAAAAAACGCTAGCGCTGTTTGGCTCATTGATGATTTATCCAAACAATTTTCCAACACACCTTTGCAAGATGAGTTAATCGCATTGCTTCGTCGTGATGGCGTTATCGGAGGCCAGGGCAAGGCAGCCGAAAGTATGTCTGCGCTGGTAAAAGACAATAACAGAATCCATGATGGTTTTGGTTTTATTCCAAATTCCTTCATCCATACTGGAAAAGACAATCAAGACGATTTTAATGCTACTTTAAATAATTTGCCTGGCAGAGTTGGTTGGTACATCCCTTCGGGTTCTTCAGTAGTTATTTATGACAACAGGAAAATCTCAGTCATCACCTTCCCTGGCATCACACTTAGAACTGCTGCAAACGGACTCTGGGAAGAAAAGGCTGAAACAATTGAACCCCCAATCGACGACCTTCCCTACACAACAGATTTAATAGCCTGGAACCGTTCAGGGCTTTCACGGCTTGGAGAACTATTCCCACCTGCCACCGCCCCTTCACCCGTGGTGCCAAAAGGCGCTTTATTGATAATTGGCGGGCACGGATACCCGGATGAAATGTGGGAAAAGGTTGTTGATTTCGCTGGTGGCAAAAATGCAAAATATGTGTGCTTGTCGCAAGGTGAACGGTCGTGGGGCGCAGAACATTTACGGGAACTGGGTTGCGAAAACATTTCAGTTCACATGGTGAAACTTGGTGTGGATGGCATCAGTCAGGGAAGCGACCCAAAGTTGCTGGCAGATTTAATAAATGCTGATGTTGTTTATTTTGGTGGTGGCAGAACCTATAAATACCTGGATGCCTACATGGGCACGCCTGCTCACGAATTGATGAATAAGGTTTTAGAGCGTGGTGGGATTATTGTCGGCACATCTGCCGGTGCACAAATCCAGGGCGATTATTTGGTGCGTGGCGATCCCCGAACAAATCACACGCTTTATCTTGAAGGCAGTGATCAGGGGCTTGGTTTTTTGAATGGTGTGATTATCGACGCCCATTTCCGCGAACGTGGACGACATAATATCACCCCTGAGCTGTTGGTTAAATATCCGCAGATGCTGGGAATAGGAATTGACGAAACCACAGCATTATGGGTTGAAGGAACAACAGCCGAGGTTATGGGGCCACATTCGGTGACTTTTTATGATTTAAAAAATCAAAAGGGCCTCGACCCAAATGAAAAGAATGTGGGAAATCCTGTAATTTTGATGGAAGGTGAAAAATATGATCTAAAAGAACGAAGAAAGATCGAAGATTAATTCAATTGGAAAGTTGGCAAAAGCAAAGAATTAAAAGAATAATGACTTTTTTAATTTGACGTTTCAATGTACTTTGTACGATTGAAAGTCACAAGACCTTGAATCGTCTGAAAGACATTCAAGCGTCAGAACTTACTTAAATGTAACCGTAAAATAAATATGAAAAAAATAGGGTTGGCCGGATTCGGGTTTATCGGGAGTTATCTTTATGAACACCTGAAAGGAAACAAAGAAATTGAAGTTGCCGCAGTTTGGGAACCTGTTGCTGAAAAAACAGCGTCCTTGAGCAGCGAGATCATTTGCAAAGATTTAGATGATTTGGGCTCCAGGCCGCTGGATTTAATAGTGGAAGCCGCCCACGCTGACGTGGTTAAAGACTTGTGGCCCCGTATCAATTCGGGTGCTGACTTAATGATTTCCTCACTTACAAGCCTATCAGACCCGGAATTCCACAAGCGAATGGAAAACCAAGCAAAGCAGAATGGCCAAGGTATTTTTTTACCTCACGGAGCAGTGTTAGGCCTGGATGGTTTAAGAGATGGCAGAAGTTTAATTGAGCAGGTGAAAATTACAACCACAAAACACCCAAAAAATTTAGGAATGCCTGACAGCAAAATTGAAAAACCTGAAGTGCTTTTTAAAGGATCAACCCATGAAGCATGTAAAAAGTTTCCACGAAATGTGAATGTACATGCAGCTTTTGCTTTGGCAGGAATTGGTTTTGAAAAAACACAATCGATAGTAATTGCTGACCCTTCCACAAAAAAAATGCAGCATCGCATTGAAGTTAGCGGACGGGGGTTGAACTGGAATTTGGAAATTGAAAGTTTTGCCGCAGGATCAGTAACCGGAAGTTACACACCTGAATCTCTTTTTCAAAGCCTTGTAAATATTGCATCAGGGCATGGAGGGTTTCGTATCGTTTAAGCTATCAATAAATTTCATCAACTATAGCCATGTTATCCAAAATAAATCAGATATAAAACTTGAACAGATAATATAATGATCACACTCGAAGAAAAATTTTCAGCACTCAAAGCCGATAACGCACCCGGCCAGGAAGTCAGGCAGGGACTCGATAACCTTGACACCATCATGCGTGGCAAAAAATTAGGTGGAATACCTGTTGACTTCTCTCATGGTGATGTTGATGCCTTTCCCCCTACACCATTTTCGGAACAAGCGTGGCACGAAGGCTTTAATAAAGGGGCAGTACAAGCTTATACTGAGTACAGGGGAGCTTTTGAAATCAGAAAACAGCTTGCAGAAAGTTTGGGTGGATTCACAGGAAGCCCTGTTTTGGCAGACACCGAATTGATTATAACCCCCGGAACACAGGGTGCATTGTTTTTGGCACTTGGCGCAACGGTTACGGCAGGAACCAAAGTAGCCATTGTTGAACCCGACTATTTTGCAAACCGAAAGCTGGTGAAGTTTTTTGGCGGCGAAGTAGTTCCCGTAACACTTACCTACCTTGAATCACCACTGGAAAATGGATTAGACTTGTTGCGACTTGAGGAGGTGTTTGCCAAAGGAACAGAAGTTTTTGTTTTTTCCACACCCAATAATCCTACGGGGCAAGTATATTCAAGCCAAACCATCCATGAAATTGCCAGGCTTGCGGCGAAGTACGATGTTACCGTAATTGTTGATCAGCTATACTCACGCATGCTTTATAGCGGCGAGGAATACACCCAACTGCGTTCCTGCGAAATCCTGCCCAAAAACCTAATCACCATCATGGGGCCTTCTAAAACCGAATCACTAAGTGGTTTTCGGCTTGGGGTGGCATTTGGAACACCAAGGATAATTGACAGGATGGAACAACTCCAGGCAATAGTTTCTTTACGCGCAGCCGGATATAGCCAGGCAGCCCTGAAAACCTGGTTTAAGGAACCTAGAGGTTGGTTAGAGAATCGGATACGTAAGCATGAATCCATAAGGGATGCTTTATTGGACATTTTTAAGCTCAGAAACCTGGAAACAGCAACGCCACAGGCAGGAAGTTATCTATTTCCAAAGCTTCCCGAACTCACTGTCGGTCTGCAAACTTTTGTGAAATTACTCCGATTCCAGGCAAATGTAACGGTAACCCCGGGATCAGAATTTGCACCTCAAATTACAGATAGTATTCGGTTGAATTTTTCACAGGATCATTTTGCTGCAATTGCGGCGGCTGAAAGAATAGTGAAAATGGTTGATATTTATAGCAAATAGCCACAACTTACAGATAGTAAAAAACTTCCAGGATATCACCTGATAAGCAGGCAGTCAAAAAAAAAGAATCACTTTTTGACTGCCTGTTTTATTGTTAAATTCATTCATTGATTTCCCTCAAAAACCCACTTTTCTAATTATGATGTTGTGATGTTGGTTTTCCAGGTAATTTCGAAAAAAATCAATCATTTAACCCTCATCACACAAATCATTGGCTGATAATGAAAAAACACTACAAATCCATTGTTTTTAAACCTATAAACAGTGGATTCCATTTGCCCTGAAATCTGGTTACATTTATTTTTGAGTTATATGTAAAAGTACAATTACAGGTGTTGAGGCTATATTATGAAAAAGGAAATTCAGGAATTCATTGATGAAATAGTCAGGACACGTAAAGCCTTTACATCATTGGCTTGTATGGTATTAAAAAAGCCAATTTAAACTGTAATGATAAAAGTTAGATCGATATGCTCCAAAGCATAGATTTTTTAAAATAATTCATTTTTTCTAAACAAACATTTCACTCATGAAGAAAATTAATTTACTGTTATTTTGTGTTTTATTAATTGGAAGCCTGATGGCTCAACAAAGTGCTGAAAAATGCAATGTTGCAAATGGAAGCAACAGTGCGGAAATCTCTCCTTACGAAAACAATGTTCAAATTTCAGGCAGCGATGAAATCTGGGATGTACTCTGGACCTTTGAGGCAAACTCAGGAAGTCAGCCCGGCATTGAAACCGATGGAAACCATTTCTACTGCCCAAAATGGAATGCTGCAACCATTACACGATACGAGATGGATGGTAGCAACCCGGTGGAATTTACCATTGAAGGTGTCGAAAACATTCGCGACCTGGCTTATGACGGCAATTATTTTTATGGTGCTGCGGCAGATATGGATTTAAAAGTTATGGATTTCGAAAACGAAACCCTGATCGCAACCATAAGTGCAAATTGTACAGGTGTAACCGGCATTCGCCATATTGCCTTCGATCCAAACCTCGATGGAGGCAATGGTGGCTTTTGGATTGGAAACTGGGCCGAATTGGGTGCTATCGACAAAAACGGAAACCAATTGGTGTCAAGCTGGGCAAACGAAAGTTGTTATGGCTCTGCTTATGATGATAGCGACCCTGACAATCCTTGTCTTTGGTTATTTCAACAAACCGGGGCCGAAGAGGTTACCTTTAGCCAGTTCGATATAAACACACAAAGCTACACGGGTGTTACCCACGAAGCCACCGACATCCCCGGCTTTGAATTGGGAACCGATGCCCAGGCCGGTGGCGCCTGCACATGGGATGACCCTGAAACCGGACAAAAACTCCTGATCGGTAACATTCAACAATCACCAAACTTAATTTTTGCCTACGAGCTGGTAGGTGGAACAGCGGCACTTACATACGATATGGCTTTGACAAGCCTCGACATTCCTATGGAGCTCGATATTGAAGATGAGTTTCAAATTATGGGAAATGCCAAAAACAAAGGAAACGAAACAATAACATCATTTGACGTATCCTATACCATTGACGGTGGAACCCAGACGGTATATTCAGTAACGGATGTAAATATAATTAACGGGGCAATTTATCATTTCACATGCGATGAGGTTTTGGTATTTTACGCAGAAGGTACGCACGAAATTGAAGTTACAATCGGGAATATTAATGGCAATGATGACGAAGACCCTTCAAACAACACCTTGACGTATAACATCGAAGTGATTGCCCCCACAGGATTGTGGGACGTTGTATGGACTTTTGAAGGCCCCAGGTCAGGGCAACCCGGCATCGAAACTGATGGAAGCAATTTTTATTGCCCACAGTGGGATGGCGATACCATTACCCGTTTTGATATGGATGGCGGAAATGCTACGGATTTCATAATTTCGGGGGTATCAAACCTGCGCGACCTGGCTTATGATGGCACTTATTTTTATGGTGCCGCGGCCGATATGGATTTAAAAGTAATGGACCTTGAAAATGAAATACTGATCAATTCCATCACAGCCAGTTGCGATGGCGTAACCGGTATTCGTCATATTGCCTTCGATCCAAATTTAGATGCTGGCAATGGTGGATTTTGGATTGGCAACTGGAGTGAACTTGGCGCAATTGATATGGACGGTAATGAGTTGATTGCAAACGTTGGCGGCAACGAAAGCTGCTATGGTTCAGCTTATGACGACAGCGATCCCGAAAATCCCGTATTGTGGCTGTTTCAGCAAGTTGGAGCAGAAGAAGTAACATTTGTTGAGTTTGACATCAACACCTTAACCTTTACTGGCTTTACTCATGAGGCCTCTGATGTTCCCGGGTTTGAGTCAGGCTCAATTGCAGGTGGTGCCTGCACCTGGGATGATCCGGTTACAGGGTACAAATTACTTATCGGGAACATCCAACAGGACCCCAACTTAAATTTTGCTTATGTTATCTCCTCAGGAAATCCCGAGGCATGTTTTTATTTTGATGAGCTTGGTGTTGGCGATTATGTTGCCGAACAATTAGGTGGAAACTGGACAACCTGGGGAAATGCGCCCGGTACTGGTGAAGATGCTATTGTAAGCAATCTCTTCGCTCAAAGTCCGGACAATTCATTTTTGGTAGGTAGTGGTGTTGATATGGTATATCAATTAAACCAGGAACCCATCGAAACAGGTGCCTGGACCTATTCACATTACATTTATGTTCCAACAGGTTTTTCAGGGTATTTTAATGTACAGTCGAGCCCTGTGCCTGGTGTAGAATGGGTTCTCGAAGTGTTTTTTGATGATGGTGGGACCGGGTATTTTGAAAACGCAAGTTCCGATAATTTCACATATTCAATGGATACCTGGATATTGGCCGAAGTTGAATTTGATCTTGACGCTGGCCTTGGTCGGGTTTTAATGGATGGTGAACTGATCACAGAGTTTGAAAACACACTAACCATTGGTGGTATTAATTTCTGGGGCTCGGATTCAGGTGGCCTGCCGGGTGCCTATTTTGATAATGTGTGCTTTGCTGAAGGCTCTCCTATGGGTGATGTATGTTATGATTTTGATGATTTGGAAGCTGGTGAATTCTTGGCTCAACAATTGGGCGGTATGTGGACAACCTGGAGCGGCAATCCCGGTGGCGATGACGATTCTTTTGTAAGCAATGACCAGTCCCATAGCCCTGACAACTCATTCGTAATTTTCGAGAATATTGCTGACGTGGTATTTAAATTAGCCGAAGAACCCATTGAAACAGGCGCATGGCTTTATTCGCATTACATCTATATTGCATCTGGCGCAACCGGGTATTTCAATGTGCAATCGTCGCCGGTACCGGGCGAAGAATGGGTTATTGAACTCTACTTTAATGGAGATGGTACAGGATATTTTGAAGGTGGAAGCACTGATGCTTTTGAATATGCCCCGGACACATGGATACTTGTTGAAATAAACTTCGACCTGGATACGGATCTTGCCGAGGTGTATTTTGATGGTGACAAAGTAATCGACTTCGCAAACGAATTTACAATTGGTGGCATCAACTATTATGGTTCTGATACAAATGGTGACCCTGAGGCATACTATGATGACGTATGTTTTGGTGACGGATGGCCATTAACGGTTGGCATTCAGGAAGTCTCTTTGCAGAACAGCCTGAAAATTTATCCAAACCCGGCAACAACTACCATAACTATCAATTCTGAATCTACTATTGAGCAACTTGAAATATATAATCAGGTTGGCCAAATGGTAGGATATTTTAACATCCATAGCAATCCATTTCAACTGGATGTTTCAGGATTTGAATCAGGAATTTACTTAGTTAAAGCTTACTTGGTTGATAAAGTAATTATCAGAAAAGTAGTGATTGATTAATTATAGTTTTTGTTAGTTTTAAAACTCCGGGGCATAAACCCCGGAGTTTTTTTACACCCGATTGTAAACTGATTTCTTACTGTAGTATGATGAGCCTCAAATTTTTTTTCATAGGCCTGGTTTTTCTTTTGGTCACCGGATGCAATTATCAGGAAGGCAGCAACGAAGAATTAAAGCACACTCAGGAAAAAATCAACACACTAAACAAAAACATCGCATCAAAAACCAATTTTAATGATTTTGATTTGAAGCAGTCAGATAGCCTGTTTAAACTTTCAATAGTATTAGGCTTCGAAAAAGGTATTGCAGAATCCGCAGCAAATTACATCTGGTTGCTCACCGAAGATTATCAATACAATCAGGCACTAAGTTTTGTTACCGATAATCTTAGTTGGTTAGAAGAAATTAAAGACCGGCCTCAACAGGCTTTGGTTTTTGAAAAAATTGGTATCCTATATATGAATATTTATGATTTTGACAAGGCGTATGCTTATTTGTCGAGGGTGTTGAGCTATTACGAAGAAAATGAAAACAAGCTAAAGCAATCAATTATAAACTCCCGGATTGGCTTGATTTTTAAAGGTGTTGATAAGGCAAAGGCGATGGAGTATCTTAAAAAGGCCCTCAATATTTCCTACGAACTGAATGATAGCACCGGAATTGCCAGAGACCTCAACAATATTGGCACTATTTATAAAGACAGGAATATCCTTGATACCGCCAGATACTATTTCGATCAGGCCATGATTATTAATGAAAAGGTTGGGGAATGGAACTACTACGCCACAAATTTGTTTAACATTGCTATTCTTGAAAAAGAGAACAAGAATTTTGATAAGGCAATAGGGTTGTTCAACGATCTTATCATTGCATTTGACTCACTCAACGACAGAAGTAAATATACCAATGTTGTGCTGCACCTTGGTGACCTTTATTTGATCTCACAGGAATATAATAAGGCTATTCCATATTTTGCTTTGTCAGATAGCATTGGAGAAAAATATACCCTGTTAAATGCCCGGCGCAATGGGAACTGGGGATTGTTTAAATGTTACAGTAGTTTAGGCAAAAACGAACCGGCATTAAAATATCTGCAACTTCAATATCAGTTTGAGGACAGTTTGAGGAGTCAAAAAAATATACAGGAGCTTGCACGCCTGGAACTGCAATTTAAACATAACCAATTGACCAAAGAGAAAAAATGGGCACAGCAAAAAAAGAGTTTCTACTTATATTTTCTTCTGATCATTTTACTTATCTCAGCAGCATACCTGTTTCAGTTATTGAAAAAGCAAAAGTTAAAAGTCGCTAAAGAACAACTGGAGCGGAAGGTATTGCAAAATGAACTGCAGGGTAAGGAGCGTGAATTAACCACATTTGTTTTGAATATGATCCGAATAAACGAAAAAAAAATACGCCTGATCAATTACCTGAAAAAGCAAAAACCACGTTTGAAATTAGAGAATCACGACATCATTGACACAACTATTCGTGATCTGGAGTACGATCAGGATGCACAGGTTTGGGACGAATTCGAAATGCGGTTTAACAGAGTTAATAATGAGTTTTATCAAAAACTTGCCCATCATTATCCTGAGCTCACCAACAACGAAAAACGTTTGTGTGCCTTTCTGCTTATGAATATGAACACCAAGGATATTTCGAGTATTACCGGCCAAAGTACCGATGCTATAGGAAAAGCCCGTACACGGCTACGCAAAAAACTCGGGCTTACCCACCAGGAAGAAAGTATCGCTTCTGTTTTGAACGCCCTTTAAACCGCATTATACGCTGCGAAATGATGATGGGCGTGTTTTAAAGAAATACCAATTATCCAAAATTCATAAGGCCCTAACCTACAACTATCTTAAGCCGATAGTCCTATAATTGTCCTACCCATTTTTATGCAATGTACCACTTTTGGGTTATGCAATTATTTTAATCACCCAATGCTCTTCCATAATTTTGGGCTTTAATGCAACCGGGTGCATGTTGCTTTTACCAGGCTCAAATCCAATTTTTTTACATATAAATTTTTGATTCAACACAAATCAAAAAGCGCATCTATGAAGAAAATTAATGTACTTATTTTAAGCTTTCTCCTGATCGGGTCAGCTATTGCTCAAAACAAGGCCGACAGACATCTTGCAATATCAAAAGTTGATATGAGTGAGAAATTTGGTATTGAAAATGCAAACCCCATTGATGGCCCAAAAGCCATTTGGGATATATTATGGACTTTTGAAGCCTTTACCGGTGGCCAGCCGGGCATCGAAACCAACGGAACAAACATCTATTGTCCGGCCTGGGCAAATGACACCCTTTACCGTTATGAAATGGACGGAAGTAACC
Organism: uncultured Lentimicrobiaceae bacterium; assembly: GCA_964395075.1. Classification (GTDB taxonomy): domain Bacteria; phylum Bacteroidota; class Bacteroidia; order Bacteroidales; family 4484-276; genus SABY01. The sequence continues at coordinate 11,157 of CAYNDN010000016.1, forward strand.
CTACTGAATTCACTATTGAAGGGGTAACAAATATTCGTGACCTGGCATACGACGGAACCTATTTTTATGGAGCTGCCGCCGATATGAACCTTAAGGTTATGGATTTTGAAAACGAAACACTTATCAATACCATTACCGCTACATGCAATGGTGTATCAGGTATCCGTCATATTGCCTTCGACCCAATGCTTGATGGTGGCAATGGTGGTTTTTGGATTGGCAACTGGAGTGAGTTAGGTGCCATTGATATGGCTGGGAATGAACTCGTCCCCAATCAGGGCAATGAAAGCTGTTATGGTTCTGCCTATGACAATACCGATCCTGACAACCCGGCACTTTGGTTGTTTCAACAAACCGGTACCGAAGAAGCAACTTTTCATCAGTGGGATATTAACACCATGAGCTTTACCGGCCTAACCCATGATGCAAGTGATGTTCCCGGTTTCGAATTAGGAAATGCTATGGCCGGAGGAGCCTGTACATGGGACGATCCCGTGTCAGGAAAAAAATTGCTAATCGGAAATGTTCAGCAAACACCAAATCTCATTTTCGCTTACGAATTATCCGGCGAAGCCCCAGGCCTTACCTATGATATCGAATTAATGAGCCTGGATATGCCAACTCAAATCGTAATTAACCAGGAAACATCCATTGCCGGAACCCTAAAAAACCTGGGAACCGAAACGGTAACTTCTTTTGATGTATCCTATACCATTGATGGTGCTTCTCCTGAAATTTTTACTCTCACCGGCCTGAGCATCGAAACAGGTAATGAATATGATTTTACAACCACCGAAACCATAATTTTCGACACCGAAGGCACCTATGCAATTGAAGTTACCATCGAAAATATAAATGGTAATGCTGATGAAGATCCCTCAAACAACACCCTCAGCCATGATATTACAGTTGGGGCATCAGTCGCTATGTGGGATGTAATGTGGACCTTTAACGCAAATGCCAGTGGTCAGCCCGGAATTGAAACAGATGGCCAACATATCTACTGTCCTACCTGGAATGCTGAGACAATAACCCGCTATGATATGGATGGGGGAAATGCAATCGATTTTATCATCCCCGGAGTGTCAAACATACGCGACCTTGCTTACGACGGAACTTACTTTTATGGAGCCGCAGCTGATTTAAACCTAAAGGTTATGGACCTTGCCAATGAAACTTTGATTACTACAATAACCGCAAGTTGTGTCGGAGTATCCGGAATACGGCACATTGCTTACGACCCAACTCTCGATGCCGGAAACGGTGGTTTTTGGATTGGCAACTGGGGCGAACTTGGCGCAATTGATATGGACGGTAACGAGTTGATTGCAAACATTGCTGGCAACGAAAGTTGCTATGGTTCAGCATTTGATGACAGCAATCCTGGCAACCCGGTACTTTGGCTGTTCCAGCAAACCGGCGCTGAAAAAGTAACATTAAGGCAATTTGATATTAATACGCTGGCTTATACAAACACTACCCATGAGGCTGTTGATATACCGGGATATGAACCTGGTGATGCTTCACTGGCAGGTGGTGCATGTATCTGGGACGATCCTGAATCCGGCTTGAAACTCCTCATCGGAAACATCCAGCAAGACCCCAATTTAATCTTTGCTTATAACATTACCGATCCGGGTTCCGGACCTCTATTTCAGGATAAATTTGACACTTACAATGCTGGTGAACAGGTAGCCTGTCAAAACCCTGATGTTTGGACAACATGGGCAAGTGCACCTTGTGGCGATGATGACCCCTACGTTTCAAATGAACAATCTTTCAGCGGTGCGAATTCCGTTAAAATTATTCCTGATGACGATCTTGTTTTGGATTTACCGGAATACCTTACCTCAGGGAAATATACAATCAAAAAAATGATTTTTATACCCGTTGGGGGCAACGCCTACTACAATGTACTTACATCTTTTCAACCGGCACAGGAGTGGGCTTTCGAAGTGTATTTTAATGTTGGGGGCGATGGCCAGGTTAATGCCGGTGCTTCTGCTGCTGCAACCTTTAACTATGATTTTGACACATGGATGGAATCAAAAATTGTGGTTGACCTAAACGCCGACTGGGCAGAATATTATCTTGATGGAACAATGATATACGCCTGGCAATGGACACTTGGGGCAAGCGGGAATGGCTGCGCCCTCCAATTAGGGGCCCTCGATTTTTATGGCCAGGCCGATTCAGACTATTATTTTGATGTTCTGGCAATTTATATTGATGATGCCTTACCAGCTCCATCAAATTTAACTGCAACTGTTTCTGACAATGATGTTGAACTCAACTGGACTGCTGCGGGCCCACCTTCATGCAAAGACCTTATTGGTTACAATGTTTACCGGGGAATAGAAATTATTGCCGAGGAAATTTCAGAATTAACTTTTACCGACTTTGATTTGCTCCCCGGTACTTATGTATATGATGTAAAAGCTATTTTCGACGAAGGTGTTTCAGCTGGTGCTGGCCCCATTGAAGCAACTATTGAAGGTGGCACAGAACGTGATCTGGTTATTGTGGAGGTTGCTACAGGAACATGGTGTGGCTATTGCCCTGGTGCAGCAATGGGATGTGACGAAATGCATGCCGAAGGATTAAATGTTGGCATAATTGAATATCATGGCGGTGATTCCTACGAAACCCCTGAATCGGATGCCCGTATTGATTTTTACAATGTTTCTGGCTATCCAACAGCATATTTCGATGGTGGCAATCAAGTAGTGGGAGGCAGTGCTACCCAAAGCATGTACGCAACATATTTGCCCGTTTACGAGCAACAAATTGCAAAACCTTCATTATTTGAGCTTGCTGCTAACTATTACAATGTTGGTGGTAACAACTATCAAATTGCAGTTAATGCTGAGATGGTTTATGATTATCCATGGCTCAACAATGATCTGGTTTTACAGATAGCCCTCACCGAATCGCATATCCCGGAATCATGGCAAAATCAAACGGAACTCAACTTTGTATGCCGCGACATGATCCCAACTAATAATGGAACTGCCCTCGATTTTGCAAATAACCCAACTCAATCTGTTGATCTTGATTTCTCCATTCCAACAGAATATGCTATGGAAAATGTTGAAATAATTGTTTTTATACAGGATAATACAACAAAAGAAATTTTGCAGGGAACAGCTGCATCCATAACTACCGGCATCGACCCAATATTTATAGAAGAGCTGTTTAAAGTTTACCCTAACCCTGTAAAAGATAATTTACACATTACTTCGGGTGCAACAATTCTTTCTATCACAGCATACGACCTTGTTGGCAGGATTGTTTTTTCAGATAAAATAAACCAAAACAACTATACTTTAAGAACGTCTGATTATAAATCCGGGTTATATTTAATCCAGGTTGAAACTGAAAGAGGTATACACTCGCATAGGGTAATTATTGAATAGTTATGTTTTTGATTTGAATTCCGGTTCATCTGTCAACTGATAGGTGGACCGGTCTTTTTTCGGGTATATAATAAAAACAACTTATTGTGTTGAATTTCAATACTCCTGTTTTTAGTATGGGAATATAAATAATCACTACTGTCCGAGGAAAAAACGAAAAAAATCGGGGTGATATATTATAAATAAGCACCCCGAAAATTTGTTGTATGTTTGAATTTGCAACAATAAACATTAACAACATGAGCAAAGATAAAGAGATAAAATTTGTCGGACAGCCGATTTTCAAACAAGTTATAAAATTGATTGATGCCATTGATATTGATCTCCTAATCAACAAACACAATGCTAATCGGTATTACAAGACCTTTAAAGCCAAATCCCACCTTACGATTCTATTGTTTGGTATCTTAAGCAGGTGCGATTCAATGACAGAGATATGCGAAAGCTTCAGGGCTTTGGCAGGAAAGCTCAACTACCTTGGGTTAAAAAAATCCCCGGCAAAGAGCACAGCCTGCGATGGGATGCGTACCCGCTCAAATGAGTTTTTCGAAGATGTGTATTTTAATTTGGTAGATCGGTACAAGAGTTTTTTGTCGGACACCCGCACCTTTGGCCTGACCTTTACTGAGGTATTACTGATTGATTCAACAACAATCCGCCTGTTCAGTGATGTGCTAAAAGGCGTTGGTCGTAACCCTAAACATGATGGTAAAAAGAAAGGCGGTTTGAAGGTTCATATGCTTATAGATGCAATGCAATCAGTGGGTAGGTTTGTAAAAATCACGGCAGCTAAGGTTCACGACAAGAACTTTTTGAAAGAACTGGAACTACTCTCTCACAGCATGATAGTTTTTGACCGTGCCTATAACTATTATCACCAATTTGCGATATGGGCCCAAAAGGACATCTACTTTGTAACCCGCTTGAAGAAAAACGCCGTGTATTCTATAGTGGAAACATTAAGCCACTACAAAAAGATAAAAGACAAAGCAATGGTGCTTAGCGAAGAGATAATAGAAATTGAATACACCCCAGAAGACGAAAATGGCAAAAAGCAGCCAAAAGAAAAACAAACAGTCCGGTTAAAAAAAGTGTGTTACCAGGATGAGAAGAACCGGTATTACGAATTCCTGAGCAATAGTCTGAACAGCACAGGCGAAGAAATTGCATTCCTTTACAAGAAAAGGTGGGGAATAGAGCTGTTGTTTAAAAAAATGAAACAAAACTTTCAGTTACACTATTTCTATGGTGAAAGCATCAATGCTATTTACACGCAGGTTTGGTGCACACTCATAGCCCAATTGTTATTGACAGTAATACAAAAGATTGCAAATACAAAAAAGGCATTTTCAGTGGTAGCCTCATTGGTTCGCATACATCTAATCAGTATGTTGGATGTTTTTGAATTATTGCGCAGCAAAAGGCGGTCATATATATTAGATGAAATATCGCCACATAATCAAATCACGCAGCTTAGTTTGTTTAGAGAATAAGGGGGGAGGTTAAATTTTGAAAACAAACAAACACCTACTGATTATCTGGTACATAGAGTAAAAACAAATACTATTTAAAATTTAGTCGGACAGCAGTGATAAATAATATAAAAAACGAACAAATATAATAGTATGAAACGGTTACTCTTATCAATAGTTGTGGCTATTTTATGTTTGAACAATGGGTTTTGTCAAACAGATTGGGAAGAAATAAATGCACCTCCGGGCACCAGTCACAACAGGGTGCAATTTACTGATTACCAAACAGGATATGTAATAGCCAACGAAACGAACCTCTATAAAACCACAGATGGCGCCCAGACATGGTCGTTGTTAAATGTTCCCATTGGATCCGGTGGGAAAATTCAGGCTTTTCACATTTTTGGAGATAATACTACAATTATTGCGCTTGGACCCAATTACACCCAACAATATGGCCGCATTTTTAAATCGACAGATGCCGGAGAAACCTGGGAAATAGTATGGGATTTGCCAGTTAGATATTTCAAAGGTGTTCATTTTTTAAATGATAGTGTTGGCTGGGCGTGGGCAGATAAAATGTTTGACAGCTATCTTTATAAAACTGAAGACGCCGGAGAAACCTGGAATGAAATATTTGTTACCAATAAATGGATTCGCAGTCTGTGTTTTCTTACCAAAAATATCGGATGGCGTTGCAGCAGGGCTGGAGGGCATATAGCCAAAACAACAGATGGGGGTATTACCTGGACAGACCAGCTAAATTTGACAGGAATTGATGAAGGGATGAATGATATCATTTTCCTGGACGAACAGTTGGGGTTTGCAGCCGGAGATGAGCGCACGCTGCTGAAAACAACCGATGGAGGTGAAAACTGGCAATACTTATCTTCAGAAGAAAACCCAGGCATACTACCTGATGAAGTTGCTACAGATTGGGCAATTAAAGATATTTACTTCGTTAACGATCAGGTTGGCTGGATTGTAGGAGGCCCGTGCTGACAGTCGCCTGGGCATTTTGTGATGTTTACACAGGATGCCGGAGAAACCCAAATGATAAACGACTTTGGTACTGATGGTTGTTTATTCCGCGTATTTGGGTTGGGCCAAAATCACGCCTGGACAGTTGGCTATGGTGGTTTGTTTAAGCTTGACCTCGGAACCGTTGGTTTTGAAAGGCCTTTTATTGAAAACGGAAACGCTATTATTTACCCAAACCCCGCTTCAAATAAGGTATGTATCGAATCAGAAAATGATATCAATTACATTTCTATTCAAAATATTGAAGGACAACAAATTTATAATGAGAAATTAACAGGCAAGAAAATTACTGTTGATACCACTCATTTCAAATCGGGCATTTATTTATTACAAGTGTTTTTTACAAATAATAGTGTTACTACCTACAAACTGGTGATCGAGTAAAACCTGATGATGAATAAGATGATTTTTACAACGAAAGAAAATGAAAAAGACGAAAAACAATAATACAGAAGGAAATAACAAAAAAAGCGAGGACAAAAAAAAAGCTGATGAAGAGCTTGATCAAGAGCTTGATCAAGAGGCCCAATTATTGATATCGCAAAACCAGGCCTTAAAAAAAATCCTCAAAAACCTCAATCCCGAAAATGAAAAACAAGCCGGGAACTACTAAAAACCTTTGTACATTTGGATACCTATATTCAGGAATGATTTTTTGGAAACTACGCACCTATTTCACCATTCATCTGGCTTATTTTTGAAATTGCACCTTCTATTTTAAAATTTTTGACTCATGTTGTTTAGAATCAGAAACTTTATGCCATTGTACTTTCTCATTACAGTACTTGGTTCAGGAAACACATTTGCCCAGGATACAATAAAACTCCTGGATTATGATCGAGCAATAGCATTTCAGCACGAAAGCATTTACAATAAAAAAGTATTCAACACCTACGTTCAGCCAAACTGGTTTGCGGATAGCAGCGGTATTTGGTTTATAAACCACACCCCAGGAAATAAGCAGTATGTCAAAGTCACTTTTCCTGATTTGGAAAGGGCAGATTTTTTCGATCATCAATTTTTGGCAAAAGCCCTCTCTGATGAATTGGGTGAAGAAATAGTGTCCACAGAACTCCCCATAACAAACCTCAAATTTAAAACCACCGACACATTACAGTTTGATGCTAAGGGGAAAACATTTTTGCTGAACACAAAAACGAACAGCCTTTTGCATGTGCAAAATGAAATTCAGAGCACGGACAAGGAGCAGGCATCTCCCGACAATAAGTGGGTGGCATTTGCGGAGGATTATAATTTGTACCTCAAATCGACCGAAACACGCGAAATTCGACAATTTAGCCAACGTGGTAAAAAGAATTTTGAATATGCCACCTGGTATGGATGGGATGATATTATGGAAGGGGAGAATGGGGACCGCCCTGCACATTTTGGCGTTCAGTGGTCGAAAGACAGTCAATGGTTGATGACAACTATTTGTGATTTGCGCTCGGCCAATAAGATGTATTTACTCGATTGGAGCATCGATACATTGTACCGCCCAAAATTATTATCATACTATCGCGGATCGCCGGGAGATACAGGCATGGTGTATATGGAGCCTGTTTTTTTTAATGTGAGCTCAGGTGAGGAGATCAGAATTGGATTACCCCGGAGCAGCCATATCAACGACATTGAAGTTACCTGGTCAGAAACACCGGGAAAAGTTTTTCTGATGCGGCAAAGCCGTGGTTACAAAGACATACATTTTTACAGCTTTAACCTTGAAGCAAAATCGCTCGACACCTTGTATGCAGAATACAGCACAACAAACATCAACAATACCAATTACCAGTTTGCCGAAGAAAGTGGGCTGATGTTTTTCATTTCAGAGAAAAGTGGTTGGAGACAGCTTTATAGCCTAAACCTACAAACCAAAAAAGTAAATGCCATTACTAATGGTTCATTTGTGGTAAATAATGTTGTGCGTATCGATGAAGAGAGTCAAAAGATATATTTCATGGGTTCGGGCCGCGAGGAGGATAGAAACCCATATTTCCAGCATCTTTACAGTATTTCGTTCAGTGGGAAAAATTTGAAACTGCTTACCCCTGAAAATCGGCATCACATCATTAGCCTATCTCCCGATGGCAAATATTTTGTTGATAATTATTCAACAGTGAATATCCCAACAGAAACAGTATTGCGAAATGCAAAAAACGGAAAGGTCCAGCGTGAGCTAAGCAAAGCTGATGTTTCAATGCTTGATGGCTGGAGCCCACCTGAGGTTTTTACGGCCACTGCCCGCGATGGCATTACCACCATTTACGGTGCCTTGTGGAAACCTGTTGATTTTGATCCATCAAAAAAATATCCTGTCGTAGAATACGCATACACCGGGCCGCACACCCATGTATTTCCAAAGGATTTTTCACGGGCATTCAGAAATCAGTCGTTTGCCGAATTGGGCTTTATTGTTCTGGTTATCGACGGCCTGGGTTCTGTAGGACGTTCAAAAGCTTTCCATAATTATTCCTATAAAAATTTGGGTGGTAACCTCGAAGATCATGTTCTTGCAATTAAACAACTCGGAAGGCAATACTCATGGATTGACACTACACGTGTTGGTATTTTTGGCCATTCGGCGGGAGGCTATGATGCCGGGCATGCTGTGCTGGCTTATCCTAATTTTTATAAAGTTGCAGTAGCCAGCTCTGGCGATCACGATCACCGAATGGAAAAAGCCTGGTGGCCGGAAATGTATATGGGGTGGCCGGTTGACTCGGCATACCACCTTCAATCGAACATTACGATGGCCGGAAACCTGAAAGGCAAATTATTGCTGGTACACGGTGGAATTGACGAAAATGTAAACCCATCTGCTACTTTTAAATTTGCCGAAGCACTCATTAATGCTAACAAACCTTTCGACTTGCTGATTTTGCCAAGTCAGCGTCACGGATATAAAGGTGCCCATTATAACTATTTTAACAAAGTACGCTGGAACTATTTCATTGAACACCTCAGGGGTGTTGATCCTATTTGGGATATTGAACAGGGGCATTAAACAGGACACCCATACCTAATTTTACCAGACTGGCTTACTGATGCCCTAATGTAAGCCTTTTCTTTGATTGAATGTCGAAAATGCATTCAATAGTTTTCAATTTTAATAATCTTCATTACCAATAATTGAAGATAGATAGATGCAAGTGCTCCTGAAATATTTGGCTATTTTAAAAATTCCAAATTGCTAAACCCTTGATATTTGGCATACTACATTTTTTGTCCTATAATTGTCCCATGCCATTTTGAACAATGTACCACTCTTGGACTATGTAAAAATTTGCCCCTGGGCTACCGACCTTATAAATTTGCTTTTCAGTTCATTTATGGATAGGTGCAGGAAACCTTCCTTGTTGGGCTTTTCTTTTGGCAAGCTTTTTAAAGGTTCAAGTCCATAATAAAGTGTAAAGTAGCCTACAATTAATACAAATAATATTTCAAGTTTAAATCAAAATCATTATGCAGAAAACATTACTAATTGGCATGTTCATATTTGTTTCAGTGCTTGCTTTTGGCCAAAAACAAATGAACTTTAAAAGTAACCTTACCGCTGTTTCTTATGTTGATCAGGTGGTGCCTGAGGCCGTTCTGCAAAGCAGTAGTCATGAAGAAAACCCGCGCTCAAAAGCACCCCTGCAAACCGACAACAGTAAAAGCATCATTCTTCGTGAAATGGGTGGATCGGCTAACGGCTTTAGCATTTTGGGCAATCGTCAGTATTTATGGACCGATCAGAACATAAATGCCGTATGTTTTGTGCACCGAATGCCTGCAGCTCCGGGTAGCGGCAATGTTGCATATGATTATTCAACAGACAGAGGGGAAAGTTTCACCAACAACACCCAGGTTTACGATCCCTGGCAAAATGATGGATTTAATGCCCGCTATCCTCAGGGCGCTATTTACAACCCAGCAGGAAACACTGATCCTGCCAATGCATTTGTTGGGTACTTTACCCCAACACTTGATGGCTCGAGTGGGAGTGGCAACTGGGGCGGATATGCCTTTGGTAGCCATAACTTTGGTGGTTCCCAAGGCCCAACAGTGCACAGTACCACTTCCTCAGAAGGATTTATACAAGACGTACCGGATAGCTACAGCATTACAAGCCAGGGTTTGGCCATCGCTGTTGATGTTGAGGAAGATAATTTTATCTACACTGATAACATGATTATAACAAGAGGGTTTTTTAATGCCTCTAATGATTTTGAAATGGAGCGTGAACATGTTGAAATGCCTGGGGGCGGAGCAAGCCCAACATCAGGAAACCTTGCCCGGGTACCTAATGTAAAAGTGGCATTCTCCGATGATGGTTCAGTAGGTTATATTGCCTACCTCAGTAATAATGATGAGAATGATGACAACTCCGAAGGTTGTTATCACCCAATTTTATACAGAACGATTGATGACGGTGAAAACTGGGACGGGCCGTTCAATGTTCAGCTGGGTGGTGATGATGGAATACCTGCCATATTAAATTTCTTAACGGATGATATTATTGCAGAAATGTTTGAAGCTCCGGTTCCTGATCGTGACGAAATACCCTTCACCACGGCCTTTGAACTTGACCTGACGGTTGACAATTCAGGAAACCCACACCTGATTTTCAACTTTGGTGTAGGTAACCAGGAATTTAGTTTCTTCTCTTCCTATGGTGGAAACACAGGTTGCAAGGGCTGCGTTGCCATGGCACATGTTTTTTCTGTTGATGGTGGCGAAACCTGGATGGGCGATACTTTGTGCACCGTAAAAACATTCCGCGGGGAATTTCCATATACTGGTGGCGATCCTATTGCAGTTGATAACAGACCATATGTATCTTCCACAATGGACGGGAGTAAGCTGTTTTTCTCCTGGATCGACACAGATATCGAGGAGGTTGGCTCCAACTCCAATCCAGATATTTATTGCATAGGCTACGATGTATTAAACAATTCATATTCTGAACTTAAAAACGTAACTTTCCTAACAAATGCAATGTGGCAGGCTTTCATGGCCTGTGGCTCGAAATATGTTTTTGATAATAACAACGGATCCTATACCATTCCTTTTGCATATCAGGAAATTAGCCCCGGAGAATTGCTTGATCCGGTACAATATTATTATATCGATAATTTTATTATTACGGATGAGGAACTTTCTGTTGTTACAGGAATAAATCCACGGCATGAAACACAAAATACCATTTCCGGAGCCTTTCCCAACCCATGTTTTGGAGCAACTACGGTGAGCATTAACCTCCAAAAAACTTCAACAGTTTCCGCTTACATTTCAAATATGACTGGTCAAATGGTTTGGAAGGGCCACAGTAGCCAACTCAAAAAAGGAAATCACAAGCTAACAGTTGATTTGTCTTCCTTCGGCAAAGGTGCATACATATACACCGTGCTAATTAACGGAGAAGCTTTCCCCGTAAAAATACTGGTTCAATAAACCCCTCTCATTTTCTTAATTGATGCAGGATAAATTTAATTTTTTATCCTGCTTTTTAACTATTTCGACGACCTAACTATGAAAAGTTCAGTAAGCATATTAACACTTTTACTAATCCTCTCAGGCACAACCTTGCAAGCTGCTTGGCTTAAAAATGTCCCCCAGGTCATTACCCAGCCTGATGGCACTGTAATTCATTGTTTGGCAACCGGGGATGAGTTTTATAACTGGATGCACGACAGCGAAGGTTTCACCATTATCA
>CAYNDN010000017.1:0-7280 GCA_964395075.1 uncultured Lentimicrobiaceae bacterium
GGAAACGCTCATGAAAAATCGTACTTCCATTATCATCGCCCACCGCCTTTCCACCATCCGCAAAGCCGATAAGATCATCGTCATCGACAAGGGCCGTGTGGCAGAATCCGGCAGCCACAACGAGCTTATCGCCCTGGATGGTGGCATTTATAAAAGTTTAAATGCCCTGCAACTGGAAGTGGGTTAACTCCAGGTAAGGCAGGTGGTGAATCTATCGGTTACGATAGATTCACCCGCTGACTTCCGGATAATCAATTAACTTTGCAGCCCCAATGAATAAAACGATTGAAATAAAAAATAAAAAGGCCTCATACCAGTATTTCCTGGTGGATGAAGTTACTGCAGGCATTCAACTTACCGGGACGGAGATCAAATCTATCCGTATGGGAAAGGCTAATATTGCAGATGCTTTTTGCAGCTTTAAAGGTGATGAACTTTTTGTGAAAGATATGCATATTGCCATTTATACCCAGGGAACAATCTACAATCACGAACCCAAGCGGGAGCGTAAATTACTGCTCACACGGCGGGAGCTCAAAAAAATGTTGGGAAAAGTCAACGAAAAAGGATTCACCATCATCCCAACATTGCTGTTTATCAACGATAAGGGGTTGGCAAAACTAAAAATTGCCCTCGCCAAAGGGAAGCACTTTTACGATAAAAGGGATACCATCAAGAAAAAAGACATCAAACGCGACATTGATCGCAGCCTGATTTAACATTTCTTAGAATCTTGATAAAATAACCAGGCGTACTTTTGGTTTTTTAAATATGTAAAAATCAATATACGAATATGAAGTCATTATTTTCAAGATCATTTGTTGCTTTCGTTCTCGTTTTCTTCTCGTTAACGATAGTTGCCCAGGAAGAAGCCAAAATCAAGTGGTACAGCATCGAAGAAGCCGTTGAAGCCAACAAGAAAAAAAAGAAGAAGTTTTTCATTGACCTTTACACAGATTGGTGTGGCTGGTGTAAAAAAATGGATGCCAATACTTTTACTGACCCGGTGATTATACAATACATGAACGAAAATTATTATCCTGTTAAGTTTGATGCCGAATCGGCTGAACCGGTTACTGTAAACGGACAGGAGTTTGTGAATCCAAACCCAAACAAAAGGCGCTCATCTCACCAGTTTGCCGTTGCACTGCTCAATGGAAAAATGTCGTATCCATCCTTTGCTTTCCTGGATCAGGAAGTAAAACTGATTACCGTTTTGCCAGGGTACAATCCACCCGAAAAACTGGAACCCGTGCTTCATTTTATTGCTGAGGAAGCCTACAAGGAGGAAACCTTTCAGGAATTCAGCGGAAAATTCCAGGGTAGTTTCAACTAATGAAGCAAGCGTTTGTATCCATCCTGATATTGCTGATTTCGATTCTTTCTGTTGCTCAGATCAGGAAGGATTTTACTTATGTGGACGACATTGTAAAATCAATTCCCGAGTCGCTAACTTATTCCACTGATGAAATTTCAGGATGGGTAAATGACCGTTTTGCAACTGATAAGGAAAAGGTGCGTGCCTATTTTACCTGGCAAGCATCCAATATTTCCTACGATCTGAAAGATGACAGGACGACCATCGCTGAAGATGAACTGGAAGCATTTATTTCGGGAACACTGATATGGCGAAAAGGCAAGTGCCAGGCTTATGCTGAAGTGATGCACGATTTATGTAAAAAGTCGGGAATTGAATCCTATGTGGTGCCCGGTATCGTGATTCCCCATCCCGACCAGCCCGTGGCTACACACGCCTGGATCGCTGTGTTTTATGAAAATGAATGGCATTTAACAGACCCGACCTTCGGAGCAGGGTATGTAATTGATGGTAAATTTTACGGCGAGTTTGATGATAAATTTTTTGATATTGATGCTAACGAAATCATCAAAACCCATTTTCCATACGATCCAATCTGGCAAATGCTGGAGCAACCGTTTACCCTCAGGCATTATTTTCGGGATACTGATGCAACATTCCCAACAGAAGAAAAATTCCTTTTCGCCGATTCCATCGAAATATTTTTAAATCAGGATAACCTGAACAGGTTGTTTTCGGAGAGAAGGCGGTTAATGGAATACGGTGCCAATCATCCACTATTTGTGAATTACTTAGAACGGCTGAATGAAAATATCAAGTATGAGCAAAACCTGATAGCTTACAATGTTTTGAATGTTTGTATTGATGCTTATAATGATGCTGTTACAACCTATAATAAAACCTGCCATAACAGTAACCTTACCAGGCTGTCTGTAACCAAAAGAGAAAATTGCCTTGAGACACTGGAAGCGTTGAATCAAAATCTAAAAGATACCGGAAACATGCTTTCAGAAATTGAAACATATGACGAAGAAACATGGGAGAAGATCGTAGAATTGAAGCAATCAATTTTGGGCATACAGCAGGGCATCAGGGAGAAAGCTGCGATGATCGAACGGTCGTTGAGGTAGTGTAGAAAAGGCAGTTTGCGTTAAGCAGTTTGCTGATGGCATTAGAGGCAGTTCATCCACCATAAAGCACACACCATCCATCATCTTCTTCTACTCAAATTGAATACCTTTTATTTTGAAAGCATTTTTGATCTGGTCGGCGAGATGTTTGTTGTATGGCATAATTGTGAGGTTTAATGTTTTTTGAATTAACCTTTCTTAATAGTTGATATTTGATGTTCAGACTTCTAACCCATACATTTGTTGAAATCACAAAAAGAAAGGATCAGTTTTGAATAATTTTAAACCAGAAATAATAAAGAGAATAACTGTTTTAGGAAGTATTTTTATTTTAACACTGATTAGTACAATGGCGTATGCCCAATTGCCAACCCATGTTCCTTCACCTGAAGCTGAACCTGTTGATTTTATAGACTCATGGAGTAGTATAGTTCTTTACATTGTCATCCCGGTCTTCATCTTAGTGATGTATTTTATCTGGCGATACAGGGATAAAAAAAATGTTCAGCAGAAAAATCAACAGGATAAGGAAACGGAATAAGCCTGCTTCTTTACTTATTATTTTTCCACAATAAGACACTTCTCCGAAAAATCGCTTCTTCCAACCTGAAGATGGATAACGTACATGCCGGGATCTGCAACTTTGCCGTTGTTATGCTTTCCATTCCATTGATAAGTATTTAATCCTTTTTCAATATCAAAGTGCTGCCGGAGGATTATTTCCCCGGTGTGTTTGTAAACGGATAATAACGCTCTGCCCTGCCTTACCGACTCAAAATTAATATGAGCAGTTCCGGATGCAGGGTTAAACGGGTTTGGATAGATATGTAAAGTATTTGAGAGGTTTTTTTCAGCAGTTGCATTTTCAACAACGCCAACGGCAACCTCTTCAAAAGTGGTTTCAGTGTAGTTGATTTGCACGGTTTCGATGGCTTTGTTTGATTTCACCTGAACATAATACAGGTCGTTGGGGAAAGTAATTTCTTCCAGAACTTCGTTATCACCCCACGGTTCCCAACAAATCAGGCTCACATCATCAAACCAGGCCAGTCCATCACCAATATCAGGTCCTGTACTTTTCAGCCTGAGATCGAAATAGTTTGTCACTGCAGGGATACTCAATTCATGATGGAAGTATGTCCAGTCTGTATCTCCGAAAATCTCAGTTCCAATATTTTCTGTCCCGATGGCAGAGCCATACGGCCTGGTCTCAAAATACTGTATTTCGATGGTGGCTTCTCGGGCATTCCGCGTTTTCATCCAGCCAGATAATGAAAATTTTAAGGTATCCGAAGGGCAAACTATCCGTTCTTCAAAAGTAGTAAACAGGTTGTAGGTATTTCCCTCCTCCCGAAACTGCTGTAGTGATCTTGATCCGTTTTGAAATGTTGTATCGCAGTAAGACTCATCTTCATGATTCAGGTCCCAGAGTGTGCAACCCTCATCTTCCATGTTTCCCCACCAGATCAGCTCACGCCCCAACCTGAAAACATAATCTCCGGCAGGTTCTATGGAATTTACCGAAGAAATACTACCTGATTTTTCGATTTTATGCGGTGCTGAAACCCAGAAGGTATCCACAGGCTGCATGGGTAATTCAGCATAATGTTCCACTCCGAAAAGTTCCGTTTGGGTGGTATCCATGATCACGGATGCCGTTACACTATCGTTGTCAATTTTGAGCCAGGTATCCAGGTCTTTGGATTTTTTGGCCAGATCGTTCAAAATGTATTTCCCAAGTTCTCCGGTTGCCCTTTTCGGGATATAGTCGTCAATATAAACCGGGGTGAGTGTAAATGCCGAAAAACCAGATTCATCTACCTCGGTGTTCAAGACCATCGATGGATAGGTTTCGGGATAATCCAAATCAAAAACAAAATCACCTAACGAATGTGCAATCAGTTTTCCATTGTACAACTCCACAGCCTGCATGATGTGAGGGTGGTGGCAAATCACGAGGTCGGCACCATTGTCGATGGCAAACTGCCTGAGTTCCCTGTCGCGGTTCGAGGGGCTTGTTGCTTTGGGGTTATAGCCTTCATCTTCTGGAAACAGCGTAGAATCATCGCTTGGGGCAAATGAATATTCAACACCTGTGTGCCATTCCATCACCACAAAATCGGCAATATCCTTTACTTCATTAATTTGCTTCAGGACATTAAATTCGGTAAG
Source organism: uncultured Lentimicrobiaceae bacterium (assembly GCA_964395075.1). GTDB lineage: Bacteria > Bacteroidota > Bacteroidia > Bacteroidales > 4484-276 > SABY01. The sequence continues at coordinate 4,621 of CAYNDN010000017.1, forward strand.
ATTATAAAAACCGGATTTGTTGTAGCCTGCCATCAGGAAGGGCTGGTAATTGTTGTATTGCCCGTGGCGGTCGCTTGCAGCGAGCAAAGCAAATTGCACTCCGTTTTTTGAAACAAACAATGGCCGTGAGGCTTCGTAGGAAGTTTCGCCGGCTCCTGAATGTTTAATCTCAACCTCATCCAAAACTTCCCGGGTTTCCAACATACCTGGAGTAAGATAATCGATAATGTGATTATTGGCCAGGGTAACCACATCTATTCCTGCAAAAACCAGCCCATCAACATTTTCGGGAGAGCCTTTAAAAACAATGCCTTTGGTAGGGTGTTCCTCCCAATGATTGGTGAGTGGGCATTCCAGGTTGGTTATGGAGATGTCTGCGGTTTCTCCAAATATTTCAAGGGTAGGTTCAAAAATCGCGTTAACGCCTTGTGTTGGGATTATTCCTCCCGGATATTCATATTTGCGGGCCAGCATGATGTCGCCCACAAAATTCAGGGTTACTGGGTAAGAAGTTCCACCAAAACCAACCTCTACTTTACAACTGGTATAACCCTCTTTGCCTGATTCATCTGTTACAGTAAGCAGCACGGTGTATTTGTGGTCATCAGAAACCTGGAAAGTGTGGACAGGGTTTTGCTCCGTGCTGGTGTTTCCATCTCCAAAATCCCAGTGATACTGATGCACGTCACTGTCGGGATCGATGATTTCAGCATTAAAATGGTATTCGATGTTTTTGCTTCCTGAGCTGATTTCATAAAAATCAATGGAAACCTGCGGTGCAATGGGTAGATCGCTTGTTACATCTAAAATCTCATCAAAATACACACTTCCAAAAAAGGTATCATCCCGGTCGTTGATATAAACCAGTCCGGTAATTTCGGGCAGGTAGCCAAAGTCTTCAAGCCAATTTTCTCCGATCGGGAGGTAATACTCGTTCCACAACCAGTTATCAAAAGCGCCCTGGTAAACAGGCACCCAGGTTTCAGGATTCACTTCCTGCGTACCTTCAAAAGCATATCGAAGCAGGTTTTCGCCGTCTGTAATTCCAAAGCCCTGAATCTCTCCCACGGATTCTATTAAGGCAGATATTTTCCATACTGTGTTAGTATGAATGCTTATTGTGTCGATAATTTGCAGTTTCCAGGTATTGCCAAAAAGTTTGAGGGAATAGGGGGAATTATTCCAGCTTATGGTTGAGTTTAATTCCCAGGCATCGGGGTCTTCATCTTCCGAAGAATAAGATAACAGGCTGATAGTTCCGGAATCGAAGTTTTGGAGGGTATCGGTTTTTTGGGCAAAGCCCATCGAATTATGAAACATCAGAAATAAAAAAAAGAATATTACAAGATTTGATTGAATTATCACCGAACCCATTTATTTATTAACTATGAAAAATTGCTTTTATACATCAAAGATGATCATTATTAGAAAAGTTGCACTTGGTGAAGCTAATTTTGAAACATTGAGCAAATCGGTAGTTCTCATTCACTTAAATAAGACTTACAAACATCAAATAACTTTTCTGCATCTGCTTTATTACTACCAAACCTACAACTTGTTTCCCGCCGGTATTCGAAATATTTTCCGGTAACATTTTGCAGTTGGGGAGCGGTGGCAACCCAAACCGGTGTTTCTGCGCCCTGATCTGGACTTTCATGGCCACCATAGCCCAGGTTGTTGCTGAGCTGTGAATTCACATCACCCGGATGGACCGCATTTACTGTGATCCCAAAATCTGCCAATCGATCAGCAAAAGCTACGGTAAGCATACGATCGGCCTGCTTGGTAGTGCGGTACACATGATCGTTGTTGTAACTTCCCTTATTGTTTTCGGGATCATCCAGATCGAGGCCGCCGGCCCAATAGCTGGCCACATTTATAATGCGGGATGGAGCTCCGTTTTTTAATAATGGAAGAAAAGCATTGATCATATGAAAATATCCCAACACATTGGTGGCAAACTGCATTTCTGTGCCCTGGCTGTTGGTTTCACGGTTGCGGGGTGTTACTGCGGCATTATTGATTAATACATCCACAGGTGCGTTCCAATTTTCGGCTGCCTCGCTAATGGATGCTTCCTCCGCCAGATCGATCAGTAAATATTCCACATCAGGATTTCCTGTTGCTTTCTGAATTTGCTCTACCATTGATTTTGCTTTTTGCGCATTGCGGGCCACAGCCACCACATGAAATCCTTTCCCGGCCATCTGTCGGGAGATGGCTGTTCCGATGGCTCCTGTTGCTCCGGTTATAATTGCTGTTTTCTTCATCAAAATTCAATTTAGTAAGGGGCTAATTTAAGAATTCAAATGGAAATGTTGAAAATTGGCAGTTACACCAAGTCACCCCGTGAATTTCTTCTGAGCCAAAGCCTTTCCTGTAGAAAACATGAAGCACCCGTTTGGATTAATTCACGGGGTGCCTGCCCAATGAATGATTTGAGTTGAAACCTACAAAACCCTGAACACCCAGGCATGTTTGCTTTGAAGTTTTTTTACAAATTTTTGAGGTATAGAAATAACAATGCCACCATCTTGCTTTTCCCAATCCACCTGCTTACCGGTCTCAAGTAATTGGATACTGTTGATTTCCATATCTGGTAAATCGGTAATTTCAATTTTCTCGGGTAAGGTTTCTTCGTTTTCTCCGGCAAGATAAAT
>CAYNDN010000017.1:7290-19084 GCA_964395075.1 uncultured Lentimicrobiaceae bacterium
TTTGAAAGGCTCAATGGCCCGCGTATTATAGATTGCCTCTCCATTAATACCCAGCCAGTTCCCGATTTCACTCAACAATTCATAAGCTTCGTCATGCCACTGACCTTCGGGTCCGGGGGCAATGTTTAGCAGCAGGTTCCCGCCTTTGGCCACAATATCCACCAGCTTATGTACCAGTTCTTTTCCGCTCATGTATTTGGCATCGGGCACCCACGACCAGCCACCGCCGGCAATGATGCACGATTCCCAGGGATAGGGCAGCGCAACTTCGGGAACGCGGTTTTCGGGGGTGAGGTAATTTTGGTTTTTGCCGTGCACTGCACGATCCACCACAATTAGGCCGGGTTGCTTTTCACGAGCTTTTTCAACCAGCTCATCCATCCTGATATCCTGGTTCACAACATCCATTTTTACAAATCCTGAACCAAGATTGTCCAAACGTTTCTCATAAATTTCATGCAGCCGGTCATCAGAAATTTTTTGCACCCAGCCGCCATCTAACCAAAGGATATCCAATGAGCCATAATCAGTACAAAGTTCCAGAATTTGGTTATGGGTAAACTGCACATATTTTTCCCATTTCTCAGGATAAGCAACGGGATCATAATTTACGTTGCGGTCCATGGGCGGAAAGTACGGATCCCAGTAAAAATCATAATGCCAGTCGGGCTTGAAAAATACGCTCCTGTCCACAATCCTTCATTTCTAAAAGCTGTAAAAATCTCATTTGTAATATTCGATTTTGGATTATTGCTGAAAGGGCATCCCGGATCAGTGATTTTGTAATCTGTATACTTTGAATCGAACATACAAAAGCCATCGTGGTGCTTGGTGGTAAAAACCACATATTTCATCCCGGCATTTTTGGCAGCCACAGCCCAGTGCCCGGGATCAAATTGCACAGGATTGAATGTTTTTTTAAGGTTTTCGTAATCCTTCACATAATCAAAATAGTTTTCGTACCTGCCTTTTTTGCGTTCGCACCAACCATAATCTTCGGGGCAAATCGACCATGATTCAACTATGCCCCACTGGCTGTAGGTGCCCCAATGCATCAACAGCCCAAATTTCATATCCTGCCATTGCTCCAGTTTTTCCAAAACCAAAGGATTAGTTTCCGGAACATATTTTTCATTTTCCTGTGCCACAAGGAAAATGGAGCTGAAAAGCATAACAATTGTAATCAGTAAGTTTCGATACATATTTATTCGTTTAAAATTTTTATCCAATACGCTTTTCCGGGTTCGATGGTAGTTAACGAGCTAATGTTTTCTGCCGGCCACCAGGCATTACCTCCGGCAATTTCTTTAATTAGCATCACCTGACCTGGTAATCTTTGAATTAATGAATCCACCGTGATATTTCCCTGGCAATAAACCGGAATCAGATTCCATCCATCTTCTACATCAAGTTCATTGTAATCGCAGGCTGCGCCCTCCAAACTTAGCTGACAGGAATCAGAAGTTTTTGTAATATAGCCGGTGTTTGAATTCCAATTTGTTAAATCTCCAGCCTCCTGATCAGGATAAAATGATCCATCAGCATTTATTATGACTTCGATATTTTCAGATACTGAATCAAACATCCAGGCAAGCTCATCCGGGAAAGGCCTCAGGAAAGTTGATACCCCCTGCCAGCCTTTTCTCATAGAAAGTAGCTGTTTCATTTTTGGGGTCGGGCAAACTGTTTTTATATCCCCGGAATAATACCGCTCCTTTGCCGGGATCGATCCGGAATCCAAATCGTGTGGATAACCAATGGAAGGCCATGGTAATTCATCTCTCCAGAATTCAGGAGTATAATCCAGGTATAAAGATGAGACTGCTGTTTCAGCGGTTCCGGCCGGAATGATTTCGCCGTCAGAATTATTTCCCCATTCGAAGTGATTATTCCCGGTAAGCACATAATACAATCCATACCAAAGCTGGATAAAGAAATTATAGCCCTTTTCGGTGATTTCATTCCCGACTATATTTTGCTGATTGGTACTGTAACCATTGTCATCCGTCATGATCAACCCATACCATTCGGCACGGTTTCTTAAAAATGTGTTGTACGGCCCGGATGGCCCCCAGTAATGGTCGATGATGATGTTTTGGCATATATTCCCCTCAAAAAGGTTGGCATAAGCAAAATGGCCATGCAGCGAAATATCACCCGAAAAATCACTTATTGGTTCGGAGCGATGAGGTTCTATGGAATAATTGTAGGCAAACACATTTCCGTTGGACCCGGTTTTTACCATCATGGCATGGCGCAGGTGTTTAAAGATGTTGTTCTCCACCAAACACTCACCGCTGTGCATGCTCATGCAAACGCCATAGCCCCTTGTTCCACTACCATCGTAAGTGAACGCATCATGAACATAGCACCCTGAAATTTCGATGTTGGAACAATAATGCAGGTTGATGTGAGCACCAACACTGTGATCGCTTTCCACACCTGCAATCCGGCAGTTGGCTGCATAAGAAAGATTGATGTTTGATCCGGCACCTGAAGCAGGCTCATCCACACGGATGACTTTTAAGCATTCTACTCCGGCATTTTCCCGTGGCTCTATTTTTCTGATCTCAGGATTGAGCGAAACATCATAATCAATTCTTAAAGGATGCTTAAGGAAAAGTGTGTCCCCTGAAACATGTACAATTTTCACTATCTGCCCTACCGAATAATCAGCCCATGAAACCGGATTGGTATCCCAGCTTCCGTTTTTCTGTCTGATCTCGGCATAATCACCAACAGAAAAAGTTGATGCATTCCCAACAAGTATTTTTTTTGAACCATTTAGATATCCTGAGTCTATATTTTGAAAAGGCTGATTTTGTGCTTTTGAAAGGTTGATACAGTTGGATGCAACTCCTTCCAAATCAAATTTCAAAATGGTGGAATCGGATCCAACACCTTTCAAAATGATGCTGTCAGGAATGGAAATGGGACTCTGCAAAAGGTAAGTCCCGGCCGGAACCATAACTATCCCGGCCAAACCGGAAAATGAATTAATAGCTGATTGAAATGCCAGTGCATCATTTGTGATGCCATCTCCCGTAGCACCGAAATCCAGGACATTAACCTGATTTACCGGGATTTTAAATTCATGATAAAGTCCTGCTGCCGTCCAGTTTACAAGCCGCTCTTCAGGAATTTCCTGTCCACACAACGAAAATTTCATCACAACTAAAACCCAGAAAAAAAGCAATAAAACACGCATTACATTTTTTTTATCAGTCAAATTTACTGATAATCCCAAATCCACTCATAAAAGTTTCCACAAAGCCGATAATCTTTTTAATGATGCGGTCGCCGGTTTTTTTGCGTTCGAGGATTCTGGGCTTTTTGCCCAGGATGAGGTCAAGGACTTCATCGCGCAAGGGCTCTCGCTGGGCAAAAAGGTATTGCTCAATGATCTTCTCCACTTTATCGGTGTCCAGGTTTTCATCTTTGCACATTTTGTTCAGGGCTGCAATCTGCTCTTCGTTCCAGAACTTTTCAAACTCATCCGGGATATTGTCCGGGTCATCAATTTCGGGCAGGTTGTCCAGGATGAACTTCTCGATCAGCTCACGTTTGCTCCTCAGTTGGGCTTCACCTGAAAGCAGGTCCATGATCTCCTTGTGGTGTTTCTCCTTCTCGTTTGCCTTGGCTTTCTTCAACTTTGCCAGTAATTTTAGGATGTAGGCCACATTGATTTCATCGCGGTGGATCAGCTCCAGTTCAAAATCCACATCGTCCAGGATGGAAACCTTTTCCTTTTGGCGATCGTTTTTCACCTTTTCGTACAGATCGAGGTACTTGCTTTTGTAATCCTCAAACTGCTGCTCTTCCATGGAAAGGTTTTCCCAGTCGAAATCCGAAAAAGTGGTGAGTACATTTTTCAGGCGGATCAGTTCGCGGAAAGCTTTGATGAATTCCAGCTCCTTGTTTTCATCCTTAAGCTGATTTACGCTGTTTACGGTTGGAGCAATTTGTAGCAAAGCAATAAAAGCTTCGTTGAATTTCTTCACATAATCATCATAGGGTTCCATGATGATCATATCTTTTGCATCCTTGTTCGAAAACAGGGCGATGGCATCATCTGTGTTCTTTTTCAGGTTGCGGAAAACAACAATGTTGCCCTGGGATTTCTGCTCGTTCAATATCCGGTTTGTCCGGGAATAAGCCTGTATCAGGCCGTGGTATTTCAGGTTCTTATCCACGTAAAGTGTATTCACCTTTTTGGCATCGAAACCGGTGAGGAACATATTCACCACCAAAAGGATATCCACACGATCTTTTTCCTGAAAATCAACCCTTTCGCGGTCTTTGATGCGCTTGGAGATGTTGTTGTAATAGTTGTAAAATGACTGGCTGTCTTTGGTGGAATAGCTTGTGCCAAACATCGCATTGTAATCCTCAATGCACTCATCCAGTTTTTCGCGGCTGTGTTTGGGCATGCCGTAAAGCACTTTGGGTTCTGCTGCAATCGAAAGCTCCTCCGGTATGGAGCCATCCGCCATTTTATCGTCTTCGTTGGCGGTAAAGCTATAGATGGTCGCAACGCGCAGTTTATGATTGCCCTGCCCCTTTTTGGCTTTCAAGAGATCATAATATTTAATCAGGGTATCAATGCTGCTTACGCACATCAGGGCAGAGAAGGCTTTATTATGAGTTTTGCGGCTATGGTTGGCGATGATGTAATCCACAATTTTTTCAATCCGGTCGGGCGATTCCATCAGCTCTTTGGTGTTGATATCCTCAACCTCGATGTCTATCTCCGTGGCGCTGTCCTTTCGTTTGTAGCGACCCACATATTCCACCGAGAACTTCAGCACGTTTTCATCCCTGATGGCATCGGTAATTACATATTTATGCAAACATTCCTCAAATAGTTCGGCAGTGGTGCGCTTGCCATGTTCATTTTTAACGGCATTGTCCGCAAAGATGGGTGTGCCTGTGAAACCGAACATCTGGATATTGTTGAAGTATTGGCGGATGCGGTTGTGGGTTTCTCCAAACTGCGAACGGTGACATTCATCAAAAATGAAAATGATCTTTTCATCCTTCAGCTTGCCCATCCTGTATTGGTAGTTTTTTTTGCTAATGGCATTGTTCAGCTTCTGGATGGTGGTAACAATGAGTTTGGTATCATCGGCAAATTGTTTTACCAGGGCATTGGTATTGTCAGTGCCGTCGATGCTGCCCTTGCTGAAGCTGTTGAACTCCTTGCTGGTCTGGTAGTCCAGGTCTTTCCGATCCACCACAAACACCACTTTCTTCACCTGGGGTAGGCGCATCAGAATCTGGCTGGCTTTAAAAGATGTTAGGGTCTTACCCGATCCGGTGGTGTGCCAGATGTACCCGTTTTTGTTGGTGTTGACAACCCGGTTGATCAGTGCTTCTACAGCGAAGTACTGGTACGGACGCAACACCATCAGTATTTTATGGGCTTCGCTCAGCACAATGTACTTGCAGATCATTTTGGAGATGTGGCAGGTGTCGAGGAAGGTGAAGGCAAACGTTTCCAGTTGCGTGATGATGTTGTTGTTTTCGTCGCTCCAGAAAAAGGTTTGCTTAAACGACTGGTATTTGTTGTTGGCGTAATATTTCGTGTTTACACCGTTGCTGATCACGAATATCTGTACGTACTGAAACAGCCCCGTGGATGAGGCAAAGGAATGCCGCTGGTAACGGTTCACCTGGTTGAAGGCTTCCTTGAGCTCAATGCCGCGGCGCTTCAGCTCGATGTGCACCAGCGGCAGCCCATTGATGAGCAGCGTTACGTCGTACCGGTTTTTGTAGGTGCCCTCCTGGCTCACCTGGCGGGTTACCTGGAACAGGTTGCGGCACCAGTGTTCCAGTTCGATGAATTCAAACCACAGGTCGTCGCCGTTGTCGCGGACAATGTGTTGTTTTTGCCTGAGAGTTTTGGCTTTCTCGAATACCGAACCTTTGTTGAGGATGTTGATGATCTTTTTGAACTCGGTGGCTGACAGGCTGATTCCGTTGTGTTTTTCAAGCTGGGTTTTCAGGTTGGCAAGCAGTTCCTTCTCGTTTTTAACAGGTACATATTCGTATTCCAGCATTTGCAGCTGTGACACCAGGTTGTCTTCCAGTATCTGTTCGGGTTGTTTGCTCATAGCTTGGTGCAATCGGTTTAAAAAAAACCTTGTGTACTTCTTTGTATTGCAGGGGAGGAGTATTCCTCAATCTTTGATTCAAATCTTTTTCATTAAATGCATTTGTTGACTTATTTCTTTAGTTCAAATGTAATATCCTGTGCTACGAAATTCGTCACATCGATTGTTGGTAAAAGATACTGATTAAATCTTGTGTTTTCGGTTTTGGCATGTAAAACTCCACGGGTTGTTCCTACCGTAATAACTGCTAAATGACACATGAAACCTTTTGGAAAACTGATTTTATTTAATGTTTCATTAATGAATTTATTCCATGAATCCGGCTCGATATTAAATTCACAGGTTACGTGTATTAAAATGAAGTGTTTTTCATTTGCTAAAAACTCAAACCGGCTTTTGCATGCAATGATTTTATGTTCCGGATTAATCCCAAAATCAATGCCAATCCTTAATTGGATATCATCACCCTCGCCAACATTTGATTCAATGGTAGCAAACTGTTCGGTATTGATCTTCCTTAATATGAAACCAACTTTATTCTTTTTCATCAGATTACCTTGTTATGACTTTTTTCCCATAAACGATATTCCGGTTTAAGCGGAATTACTTTTGCCTCCACGGGTGTTTTATTCATTTCAATTGTAAAGTTTTCTGTGTTCTTTGGTTTGGGAAGGGCAATGGAATAGCTTTTAATCAATGTTTTTGATTTTGTTCCAACTACCTGCATTAATTCAATACGCAGGGCATCTTCCAATTTTGAAATGGTTTCCAGGGTGAAGTTCTCCCTTCCTTTCACCCATTTATTTACGGTTTGTGGTGAAATATCCATTTTTTCAGCCAATTGTTTTTGGCTCCAGCCCATTTCCCTGAGTGTAGTAAGAATTTTCAGGGCTATCACCTGGGAACGCTTCAGCCAGCTTTTGTTTTTTTTTCTATACCTGGCTTCTTCGCGCCATTTGCTTGGTGCGGATGAAACTATATTTTGTAATTTCTCACTGATTTTATTCTCGTTCATGTTTCTTGATTTCTACAAATTCGTAATCATCTTCATTCAATAAACCAACCTCCAGAAGATATTTTTTTGTGGCCTGGAGTTTTTTTAATTCTATAGTAAGGTGTGGTTCAACGTTCATTGTTTTGGTAAGTTTAATACCTCCTCCTGAAACAACATAAAGATTCTTAGCTATTCTGATGGCATACAAACGCAACCACGAAGGATTGTCAGGCCCGTAGGCTTTACTTTTGAGATGTTGTATGGAAATATTCTTTTCACTCAGTGGTTTGAAAACTAAATCGTGTAACGAGTTAAATGGATCATCTTGTCCGGTTTCTGCAACTTCCAAAATGAATGCTTCCATTTTTTCTGCTTCATTAAGGGTTTTCAAAACAGCATCTTCAACAGAAAGTGCCCCCCAAAAGCCGCTTTGCAGATCGTTTTTATGATCTTCAAAAAATTGTTCCAGGTATTCTACATCATTCCAATTATTGAATTGTAAGGCGAATTCATCATATTCACATTCCTCAAACTGTACTGCTGACAAACTGTTTTCAACAATTGCAAAAATAGAAACAATTTTCATAAATCAACTTTTAGGCTTATTTTTTAACAATTTTAACAAAGCTTGTCCTATGATAGTTCATTAACATCAGTTATACCAATTCGTAATTTTTTTTCAGGGATTCGATATTTAAGCCAAGTAAAGAAGATGCCTTTGAAATTGAGATATTCTCCTGCGCCAGGGCACGGTAAATCAACCGTTCGTAGCGATGAGAGTATTCCGGGCTTTCAAACCTCGATTGATCCACAATTTCTTCAAGTTCCCGGTTTAAGCGAATCTTTTTGTAAAAGTCGCCGTGCTGCTTTTTGCTCAAAATGCCTTCATCCCAAAGATTATACACAAGTGCTTTGATGCTTATGCCGTATTTCTCCTGAATAGATATTAACTCATCCAGTGAAATCCGGTTTCGTTTTCCACCAAACTCCTCATTTAAAACTTTTGCCGGGAACAGAAATTCTGAGGCAAATTTATTGCACACATTTTCTTCGGTTAAATCACATTGGTCTGAAATATTAAGCAGGATGTGCCCCAGCTCATGAGCCAGCGAAAACCGCTTTCTCTCTACAGGAAAATTTTTGTTGAGTACGATTACCGGGAATTTACTGTCAACCCAGGTGGCCAATCCGTCAAATTTATCAGTTGCATCCGAAAGTTCGATGATCTTTATGCGTTTGTCTTCAAGCAACTGAATGATGTTGTGTACCGGATCGAACCCAATTTCCCAAACTTCCTTGAGCTTTTGCACTGCATTTATGATATCTTCCTTGTTCTTAATTTCAATATCAGCCAAAGGATTTTTAAATGAATAATCGATGGATAGAATATCTTCGATGTATAAATAGTTTTCGAGACTGATTTTGATTTGTTCTTTTAGGGAGTCTTGTTTACGCTGCGAAAAAGTGGACTTTTTCCTAAAACTCACTTCATTTAGTTCCACCTTAAATGCATTGAAAAAATAATCAACCTTTAAACCAAACAATTTTGAAAGCTTGATTAGCTTGGTACTGTCAGGGATGGATAAACCTCCCTCGTATTTGCTTACCATTTGTTTTGAAACCTGCAGTTCATCAGCAACCTTTTGTAAAGAAAGGCCCTTTAGTTTCCGTGCATTTTTTATCCGGTAGGCTATAATGTTTTTCATGGCGGTGATGTTAAATTGGTTGACAAAGATACAATATAAATGCCAAATGTCAACCACCTGCTAACAAATAATTCCAAAGGCCTCATGATTTTACATCTGGTTGTCTTCGAATATTTGTTTGGGTTTTTTGCTCATTTACCTTGTTAAGGATTTATAAATAAAAGAATTAAGATGTTAAAAATATGCATAATGCAAGTTTTTGATATTAACTTTGTGCTGTTCTTTACCGTTGGTTTGGAATCTAAAAAGGTCTTAAACGTTGAACCGTATCAACGTTTTTTTTATGTCTTCTCTTCACCAAAAAATTCTTTACTCTTTTCAAAATCCGGGGCATTTAAAATATTCTCTTTGTCATTTTTTATTGAAAACTGCAATGGCCACGTTTCCCACACCCCGATTTTAATTTACTGTTCAATCAGATTGTCTTCGAGTATTTGTTGGGGTTACCTGCTTATTTCCACATGGGTTCATTTTCCCAGTTTAGAAGGTTTCCTTGCCCATCAGATGGAATCCCTAAATACTTTATGGGTATGTTTTGGTATTTTTCGAATAATGTAATGAGTCTATCTTTAAGTCTATTTCCTGGGTTTGAGCGGATTAACAAGTATTTCAAAATGTTTATAAAGTAAAACACACGTTTATTATTTTCAAATGGTTTTGAAATCCATGGACCTACTGGCTTTAACAATCTATCCGGTTCAACTGCTAAATCCCTATTCCAAAGCCTCGAATGATGTGCACAGATATTTCGAACATAGGTTAGTGAATGAAGCCAGGAAATAAAAACCCGATGATGGACATCAAAGAAATCAGCTATTCGCTTTTTATCTTGATTACGCAACAAGCCTTTAAACAAACGAGACAATTCTCCGATTGTCAACAATTCCAAACACATCCAGGATGGCGGGTTTGATGGTGTAGAATATTTATTCAAGTAGTGCTTTATGAACAATTCCTGTGTCCTTGCGGTTTTTGCCTTGGAAATTATTGATTGAAACTCTGAATACGGGTCAACTAAATATCCTACTTTGTTGTAATACGGCCTTATAAACAGGCTCTTTTCGTCCTGCCAGTGAGAATCATTGTAATGATGAGCCATTGAATATATCACTTGAGTGCGAATTGCAATCTCAATCCTTTCAATACAATCAAATATTAGCAGACGCAATTCTCTGTCAAATGTATAGGTATGAATTATTTGCTGAAATGTAGTTCCATTATTGAATTTATCTTTAGTGTTTTGATATGGCAAAAAGTAGGCACTTAATCTGAAATAACTGATTTCTTTAAGATAGGTGATTGCTTTTTTCTCATCCTCAATATCAAGTCCTCTACATTTCAGTAACTCAACCTGATCTTCGAATGTTAATGGTGTTTTGTTGTATCTTATCTTTGTCATAGGCCACTAAAAGAAAAGACCCCCCAAGTGTGCATCATAGAGAGGCATGGGAGGTTTATTATCATTTGTTTCGAGAACTATCTTAAAAAAAGACCTATTAACATCTGAACAAAATTGCATTAAAAGTGATGCAAATTTAACACCATTATCGGAATTCTCAAAACTCTTAATCATTTTTAATTTATTTTGTTACACAAACATCTGCTGAAACAGCCCCTTTTTCCATAGCTCGGTTTTTTCGATTTGGGTGTTGCTCTGGTTAATTTTTTCATCAATGGCCGAAAGGAAATTGGCGATTTTGTTTTGTTCTTCAACTAATGGAACAAATATTTTCAGTTTCAGAAAATCCTTTTTATTTAAGACTCTGTTTCTGCCTGCACCTCCAGGAGAAATTAAGTCTAATTTTCTAATAAAATCCTTGTTATCAATCACATATTGAAAGAATTTTCTTTTCAGACGATTGGCATTAAAAGTATAAGTTGGGAATCTGTGTGAGACTAAGCCCCCGTCATCTTCTTGTTTAACGATAGCAATTGCCCCCTCCCATGCAAATGTGATGTTAACTATCATATCACCTGATTTGACAGTATATAGTTTTTCCATTGAAATCTTTGATGGGTCAGAATCTGGCTTTTGAAATGTTCCCTTTCCATGGCTTCGAATACCAATCGCCAAATATGGCTTTTCTGGTTTTGGAACTTCTCTTACAATCGGCCTAACCAATTCCCCTAACTTCTTCTCCTCCCATTCCGGTGGTTCAACTAGCTCACCACCCGCGTTAGCAATTTTGAAACGGATTGAGGGAAGGTTTCCTGAGCCTGTCGCTGTTCCTGAGCTTGTCGCTGTTCCTGAGCCTGTCGCTGTTCCTGAGCCTGTCGCTGTTCCTGAGCCTGTCGCTGTTCCTGAGCCTGTCGAAGGAAAGATCTGTTGCATCACGCCTTTTTTGTATTCCTCCAGCAGGTTTTTCTTTTTTTTCAACTGCCCGATGCGCTCATCCACGGCAGTGAGGAAGGAGGCGATTTTTTGTTGTTCGGGGAGGGTGGGGAAGGTAATATCAATTCCTTTTATAAGACCACCACTTAAATTTTCCTGTCCCCCTTGATTGCTTAAATTCCTTATTTCTTGGTATCTTCCGATTAAATTATGTAAAGTAAATTTTTCATTTAGAATTGTTCTATCAGTTATTATTGCAGCACAAGCTTGATTAGTTGTCGCTCTAATATCTAAAATAGCTACCTTGCCTCTTGTTTTACCTTGCCCATACATTGCCATCAATATCGTTCCCTTTTGAAATAATTTGGCAGAAGAATTGTCAAGCCCTTTCATAGTAATGTAATCTTCAGATTGCTGGATTATGTTGAAATTTATCAAAGATGTTGAAACCCAAGGAATATCTCCACCCCAATATTCACGATTGCCTCTATTTGGCGTCCCACCAGAAGTTATTTTAGAAACCCCTCCTAATTTCTTTCTTGCCCATTCCCCCTCAAACCCAGGAAACCGCAATTGTGGTACGTTGCCTTCGAGAGCCTCAGGCAACGCAGATGTAGCCTCAGGCAACGCAGATGTAGCCTCAGGCAAC
>CAYNDN010000017.1:19184-22393 GCA_964395075.1 uncultured Lentimicrobiaceae bacterium
AGCCTCAGGCAACGCAGATGTAGCCTCAGGCAACGCAGATGTAGCCTCAGGCAACTTTGTACCTGATCCCTCAGTCAACTTTGTGGCAGGTCCATCAGGTAAGGTGTCTGAGGCTGAGGCGGCGGCTGAGGCTCCCGAAGCCGAAGCTCTATCCCTATACGCCACCGAAAGGTGCCTGAGGCTCTCGAAGGCACCGTTTATCAATGCTTCTTTCTTTTTGCGGCTCCACTTTTGCACCTGCTTTTCCCTGTAAAAGGCTTCGTCTATCCTGTTGAACTCCTCGTGGTAAACCAATTTTACCGGTAGCCTTTTCTTGGTATGGTTTGCGCCCTCACCAGCCTGATGTTGTTGTAGCCGTCTGTCTAAATCTTTTGTGCTGCCGGTGTAGTAGCTGCCATCTGCACACTCCAAAATATACATATATCCTTTCATGCTAAAAAGGGGTTGAGATATTTAGTTCTTTACAAAAACCGGCAATCGTGGCATCGGTTTGCCTCATTTGCTGCTCCATGACTTTCAGTTCCTGTGCCACCGCATCCAGGTCAACGGGCTCTTCTTCTTCAAAGGTATCCACATAGCGCGGGATGTTGAGGTTGTAATCATTTTCGGCAATTTCATCCAGGGTGGCCAGCTTGCTGTATTTATCTTCCTCTGTGCGGTAGCGGTAAATGGTGATGATCTTATCGATGTCTTCCTGCCGCAGGATATTCTGGGTTTTCACCTTCTCGAAATTCCGGCTGGCGTCGATAAACAGGATGTCATCGGGGTGCTCCCTGCATTTCCTGAACACCAGAATGCAGGTGGGGATGCTGGTGCCGTAAAAGATATTGGCCGGCAACCCGATCACGGCATCCAGGAAGTTCTTCTCCTCGATCAGGAACCGGCGGATGTGCCCTTCGGCGGCGCCCCTGAACAACGCGCCATGGGGCAGCACAATCGCCATGATGCCATTGTCGTCCAACTGGTGGATCATGTGCTGCACAAAAGCAAAATCGGCTTTGCTGCCCGGAGCCAGCTTGCCATACTGGCTAAATCGGTCGTCGGTCATAAACAGCGGACTGGCGCTCCACTTGGCAGAAAAAGGCGGATTGGCAACCACAGCTTCAAACTTCATATCTGCATGCTGGGGATGTTCCAGGGTGTCTTCCTGCCGGATGTCGAACTTGCGGAAATGCACATCGTGCAGGATCATGTTCATGCGCGCCAGGTTGTAGGTGGTGCGGTTGAGTTCCTGCCCGTAGAAGTTGTTTATATCCTTCACCTCTTTGGCAACGCGCAGCAGCAACGAGCCCGAGCCACAGGTGGGGTCGTACACCGATTTGAGTTTGGTTTTGCCGGTGGTTACAAGCTTGGCAAGCACCTTGCTCACAGCCTGCGGCGTGTAAAACTCGCCGGCTTTCTTCCCCGCACCGCTGGCAAACATCCCAATCAGGTATTCGTAGGCATCGCCCAGAACATCCGAATCGCTGTCTTCCAGCTTAAAGTCGATTTTATCCAGGTGGTTGATCACCTTCACGATAAGTGCGTTCTTGGCTTCTTCGGTGCGGCCCAGCTTGGTGCTGGTCAGGTCGAGGTCCTCAAACAGGTTGTCGAAGTCGTCTTCGCTCTCCGTGCCCATGGTGCTCTGCTCGATGTTGTTCAGGATGCCTTTGAGGTCTTCCAGGATGAAGTTTTTCCCATCGGCGTGCCCGTTGTTGCCGCGGTGTGCAATCTCCGAAAACAACTCCGAAGGTTTCAGGAAATACCCCAGTTGCTCAAGCGACTCTTCCCTGATCGCCTCCAGGTAATACCGGCCTTCCCCGCTGTCTTCGTCGATGTCTTTGTAGGCGAGGCCGTCTTCCTTCAAAATCTCATCGGCATACATCAGCATCTTCTCCGACAGGTACTTGTAAAAGATGAATCCCAGGATATAGTCCCTGAACTCATCGGCACCCATCTTTCCGCGCAGGGTGTTGGCAATATTCCAAAGCTGTTGTTCGAGTTGTTTTTTCTGATCTTCTGACATTTGGTTTTTGTTTTAGCACAAGGTAATGGGCAAAAGTAAAATATATATCAGATAATTTCGATATAAAATAATAGATAGAAGCAAATCCCGATCTATCCTTACACCATCTCTACCTTCATCGTTTTTTTCTTGTGCCTGCTTTCCTCGGCCTTAAATCCCATAAGGTGGCTTTCCATGGATGCAGCCAGCGTGGAGGTTAGCAATGAACTGTCCTGTTTGCTTACGGCATGCAGGAAGTCCCGCATCAGGCCATAGTCGCCGCCACCATGACCGGAGGTGATATCGGAATTTTCACGTACGTTCCATTTTACAACCTCATCGGTTTTGAAATTATGGATATATAAATCCTGCTCATCGCCCACCAGATCACCCATCGATCCCATGATGCGGGTGCGGCGACCGTGGTATTGGGTAAAAGCCTCCATGTTGAAATTTGCTGTGATCTCATCCGCAAACTGCATCGATACCACCTGGTGGTCAGGCACGTCATTATCGCAACGATATACACATCTTCCGTAAGGGCCTTCCTCCAGGTTTTTCATGATGGCTTCATCCCACAGATTTTTATCCTCCGGCAAATCAAAATGGTGGAGATAAGTCCGGTTGCGATAATATATTTTCAAAGCTGAATACGGGCATTGCGCTTCCACCGGGCAACCTTTTGTACAGCGGTCCGGGGCTCCCTCAGGGGCATTTTCAGATTTAAACCATTTTAATGAACCAAATGAATTGATGTATTCACAATTGCGATCCAGCCACCACCTCAAAATATCCAGGTCGTGGCACGACTTGGCAAGCAGGATCGGTACATTATCCTCTTCGCGACGCCAGTTGCCGCGCACATACGAATGCGACATGTGCTGATGCTGGATGGGTTCTATATGCTGCACACTCACAATTTCTCCCAGTTCCCCGCTTTCGATGGTTTCCTTCACTTTGCGGTAATACGGCGAATACCTCAGCACGTGGCAAACCGCCACGATGCGGTTGTTTTTTTCGGCCAGCTGCAGGATGTCGTTGCATTCCTTCCAGCTTTGCGCGATGGGCTTTTCCAAAAGGAGATCATATCCCAAGGCAAGCGCCTGCATGGCCGGACCGTAATGCAGCTTATCCGGCGTGGTGATGATCACTGCATCGGCAAATTTGGGCTGTTCAAAAATCTGCTCCCAGGTATAAAAAGCATTGGCTTGATCGATTTCATGCG
>CAYNDN010000018.1:0-12061 GCA_964395075.1 uncultured Lentimicrobiaceae bacterium
ATGTTTTATCCAGCCCTAATTTTTGCCCGTCCATAAATTCTCCTACCAGCCCATACCCCTCTAAGGGATGTTTTATTATTCCTCATTTTGTGATGAATAATCCGGGTTAAGGATTACAGGGTGCGCTGGCAGAAAACAGAAAATCCAGAAAAATTTATTTTTAAATGTCTAAATTTTTCTGGATTTTTATTAAGTTGTTGTTTGTTAATTATTTAACCCCGCCATAAATGACGGGGCAAAATATTTCCACACTGTTGAATCCTACTCCTGAATCCGCGAATAGGTAAACCGCTGCACCAGTCCCCAGTTTTCATCACCATCCCTGGATTGCTCAAGTTCAATGGTCATTTTATTTTCATCCAACTTTCTGATCACATATTTCGAAAAAATGCTTTTGCCTTCATCATCTATCTTTACTGAGGCATTGCTCATGGTCAGTGTGTCTCCCGTAAACCCTCCGGTAAAAATGTCAGTATTTGAGTAAAACGAATTGAAGGAATTCATCATGTAGGTATCCCAGTCAGAATTATAACTCCACCTTACCCACCTTTCCAGGGGAAAATAATTTGAATAACCGATTTTTTCCTCCATCAGATTTTTACCCGGAACAAAGCTGATGTCAGATGTCGTTGAATCCGCCTGCTCAAGTTGGCCGGATCGGCCTCTGGATTCAAGGATCACACTCCAGGTCCCCTCCATAAACTTCAGTTTGCTCATTTCTTTTGACAATGGAAGCTCAAAAATCTCCGTGCCGGGATTGAAGTTTAATTCCACATCTTCAATTTCTATCATGCGGTTCCGGATGCTGAAAACCCGCTCAACGTAAAAAGGCATCACAACGTCACCAACCTTTCTGAAATCATCATAAAAAACTTCCTGCATTGATGGCGAGGCAAAATCAGCCCATTGCGATGCTGATTTAATTTCAAGATATGTTTCCGTGTCTAACCACCAGGTTTCTTTTTTGCCGTCTTCACGGGTCAGGATCAGCTTAAAAGCATCTCTGCCTTCTGCGATTTCAGTACCCTCAAGTTCAACAGTGAACCCCCTTTCGCGATAATTGAAAAAAGGCGTACAGAATTCAGATTTTTGCTTGATGACATGTTTTTCCGCATTGTTGGCAATATGCGGAAACCCCAACTCAAACCAGGGATCATCAACCCAGTAAATGTGACCATTCGTACCCTGCAAAACAGGGTGTTGTCCCAATTGATGGCTGGAATAAAACTTCCCGCCACGCGCCTTGATGTCGGTAAACGGATTTACTTCGCTAAAGCTGGTAAACATCCCGGTGATTTTCATCGATTGCACGGCATCCCAGTTGTCTTTTCCACCATGCGCCTGGAGGTGTTGTACAATGATTTCATCAACAGTTTGTGATATCAACCCTGTTGTAAATATTATCAGAAGAAAAACAGTCAGATAAAATTTTATTTTTTTCATAGCGCAAATTATTTGGAAAGTTTATAACAAGCCGTTTTCTCCAGGTTTCTCACAAACAGCTTCCCTTCAGCAAAGCTGGGAGCTGTCCATGATTTCCCTTCCAAAGCCTGAAATGACGCCAGCTCGCGATATTCGGCAGGAGTTGCTTCAACAATGATGAGCTTGCCCTGGTCGGAAAGTACCAGCAATTTATCGTCCACAATAATCAAACTGCCTTTGCCATACCCTCGTTTTCCCCAAATCATTTCGCCGGTTTCGGCAGATACGCATTGCAGTTTTGCCCTTGAAAAACCATAAAGGTAACCATCCTTGTAGCAGGAAGAACTCCAGTTGTTTTGCATGGTTGTGCTGGTAAATACCTGTTTCGGTTGATTATCGTTAACCTCAACTACAAACCCTCCGGTTCGGCTCACCGATGAAACAAAAAACCGGTTTGGTTCCATAAATACCGGCATGGCCATGGGCCCCCGCAATGGCATTTTGAATGTCCAGAGTTCCTCACCATTGCCATCGAAAGCATAAAGCAGGGTGTCGATGGCAAATACCAGCTGAGGTTGGCCGTTAATTTTCGCATAAGCCGGCGAGCAGTAGGAAGCCGTTCCCTTACCTTTGCTCCAAACAATTTCTCCGTCATTTTTGTTGAAAGCGGTAAATGCCCTGTTTTCTGATCCGCCGGTTTCGATTATCACAACATCATCCACAATTACCGGAGATGTGCTGTAGCCCCACCTGGGAATGGTTGATCCAAAATCGTTGGGTAAATTCACCGACCAGACTTCTTCACCTGTTTTTATGTTGCAGGCTGCAAATTTGCCGTAGCCGCTTAGGCAAAAAACATAATTCTCACTGATGGTAGGAGTTGACCGTGGGCCATGTCCCCAGCCGTCGTTTTCGAACCACATGGAATCTACTTTGGTTTTCCAGATTTCTGCTCCGTTGGATGCATTGAAAGCTGCAAGGTATTCGTAACCTCCTTCGAGCGAGTCGCTGGAAAAAATGTAGGCTACATTATCGGCCACAGCAACTTCCGGGAAACCGTTTCCAACATCTTTGGCCCACAACAGTTCCGGGCCTTGTTCAGGTATGGATTCCGGCACTGATGCACCGGAAATGACAGCACTCCCGCCGGCTCCACGAAATTGATTCCAGGATTGTTGCGCCTGTAATGGGCATTGCAGGATTAGAAAAGATATCATAAAAAACGCAGCCATTGCATGAAAAAGCTGCAGATGCTTTGTTGGGAGCGGAATGGATACACTCTTCCCCTGATTCATTTGTTTTTGTTTTATGGTCATAGTCTTTAGTTTTGAATAACGTGCGAATATAATGAAAACATTACCGGACAATCAAGAAATGAAGGGATTTGTTAAAATACCGGTTGGTCAATTATGGTTTTTTGCCAGTTTAAATTTTTGTATTTTTGTGAAAAGCTCACGAAATCATGGAAACATTAAAACTGGATTTAAATAAGCGTTATTCCTACGCCGATTACCTCACCTGGTTGGATGATAAAAGGCGTGAATTATTTAATGGCTTCATCAGATTGATGACTCCTGCACCATCAAGGAAACATCAGAAAATTTCTACGAAATTTACCCGGATAATTGACAACTTTTTATCTGGTAGAGATTGTGAAATTTACCATGCACCCTTTGATGTGAGGCTATACAATGGAAGCAAGGCTGCTGATAAGATTGATACCGTTGTTCAACCTGATATCTGTATCATTTGCGACCTCAGCAAACTGGATGATAAAGGTTGCCTGGGCCCTCCTGATTTTATTATCGAGATTGTTTCGCCCGGAAACTCAAGGAAAGATGTGAAAGAAAAATTCGATATTTATCAGAAATATGGTGTACGGGAATACTGGATTGTGAACCCCAATGATGAAAATGCCAGCGTTTTTGTGTTGGATGCAAACGGGAAATATCAGTTAGAAGGCATGTATGCAGGGGATGACAAAATCCCGGTCAATATTTTTAACGGTGATCTGAAAATTGATCTGACGGAAGTTTTTGTCGAATAATCAAGAATCACTTCGTTCTCGGGACAGCGCTTCACTCAGCAAATATCTAATAACGATTAACGAATAACGAATAACGAATAACCCTTCTACCTGATTTCGCTTCCGTTCTTAAAACCCTCCGGCGGGGAAACAAACCCCAGTGTGCCATCGGCATTTTCGGCCATCAGGATCATGCCCTGGGATTCGATGCCTTTGAGCTTTTTTGGAGCAAGGTTCACGAGGATACTCACCTTTTTCCCAACAATATCCTCAGGTTTGAAAAATTCGGCAATTCCGGAAACTACTGTCCGCTGATCGATACCCGTATCCACTTTGAGCTTCAATAGCTTTTTGGTTTTCGCTACTTTTTCTGCTTCTGTTACAGTTCCAACACGGATATCGAGTTTTGTGAAATCCTCAAACCCGATATTTTCTTTTGCAGGCGCAGCTTTCGCTTCAGTGGATTCATTCTCCTTTTTGGTATCCAAAAGTTTTTGAACCTGTGCATCGATGTCAGTGGATTCAATTTTTTCGAACAATAGGCCTGGTTTATTCAATGCGTGGCCGGGTTTGAGTAGCTCCGTGTTTCCGGCATCAGCCCAATGGAGGCCTTCGAGATTGATCATTTCACCAAGTTTTTTTGCGGTGAACGGCAGGAAAGGCTCAGCTACCACAGAAAGATTTGCACAAATCTGCAATGAAATATTGATGATGGTTTTTACACGATCAATGTCTGTTTTAAATATTTTCCAGGGTTCACTGTCGGCGAGGTATTTGTTTCCAAGTCGTGCCAGATTCATCATTTCGGCAAGCGACTCACGGAATTTAAAGTTTTCCAGTTTCTGCCCGATTTTTCCCGGGAAGGCTTTTATTGCATCAAGTACTGCCTTGTCTTCGCTGGCCAGGTTGGTGATTTCGGGCACTTTTCCCTCGAAATATTTTTGGGTTAACACTAGTGAACGATTCACAAAGTTGCCAAAAATGGCTACCAGCTCATTGTTATTTTTTGCCTGAAAATCTTTCCAGGTGAAGTCGTTATCCTTGGTTTCCGGGGCGTTTGCTGTAAGAACATAGCGGAGGCTGTCCTGCTTGCCGGGGAATTTCTTCAGGTATTCGTGCAGCCATACTGCCCAGTTGCGGGATGTGGAAATTTTGTCGGTTTCAAGATTCAGGAATTCAAAAGCCGGAACATTATCCGGAACGATAAACGACCCCTCTGCTTTAAGCATGGCCGGGAAAATAATGCAATGGAATACGATGTTATCTTTCCCGATGAAATGGATGAGTCGCGACTCCGGATCTTTCCACCACTTTTCCCAGTCTTCACCTTTTTCCTGTGCCCATTCCCTTGTGGCCGAAATGTAGCCTATAGGCGCATCAAACCAAACATACAGCACTTTGCCATCTGTATCGGGCAGCGGAACTGGCACACCCCAGTTCAGGTCGCGGGTAACGGCGCGCGGTTGCAGACCGGTATCCACCCAGGATTTTACCTGTCCGTAAACATTTGGCTTCCAGTCGTCTTTGTGGCCTTCCAGAATCCATTTACGCAGCCAGGGTTCGTATTTATCCAGGGGCAGGTACCAGTGCTTTGTTTCTTTTAAAACAGGTACATTTCCGCTAAGTGCTGATTTTGGATTGATCAGGTCATTGGGACTGAGTGAAGTTCCGCAATTTTCACACTGGTCGCCGTAAGCTTTTTCGTAATTGCAGTGCGGACAGGTACCGGTAATGTAGCGGTCGGCGAGAAACTGCTGGTTTTCGGCATCATAGTACTGCTCTGTGGTTTTTTCTACAAAATCACCCTGGTCGTAGAGCTTTTTAAAAAAATCAGCAGCCGTTTCATGATGAACCATATTGGATGTTCTGGAATAAATATCAAAAGAAATCCCAAACTCCTTAAAAGAATCTTTGATGATTTTGTGATACTTATCCACAATATCCTGCGGCGAAACACCCTGCTGGCGGGCCTTAATCGTGATAGGGACACCATGTTCATCGGAGCCACCGATAAAAATTACGTCCTCACCTTTTGACCTAAGATATCGCACATAAATATCAGCAGGCACATACACGCCGGCAAGGTGGCCAATGTGTAGCGGGCCGTTGGCATAGGGCAGAGCCGAAGTTATGGTATGTCTTTTAAAATTCTTTTGCTGTTTTTGAACCATGATAAAAGCTGCTTTGTAATTTGGGCGCAAATGTACACGATATTTTTTTCAATTGCCGGCTTGTTGCCTGTTGCTGTTGTGGTTATTTGGTTTGGTGAAATGACTAATTTTGTAGGCTGAAAACTTAAACGATATGTCACCAAACCGTAACCTGATCGACCCGGTAAAGAACGCATCCGTTGTTGTAGTGTATGTGCTCCTGCTGGGTTTTGTTTATGCCGGCGGCTGGTGGCTGATGAATGGAAAGGAATTTTTTACCGGCATGTTTCTTATAGCCTACACCATTTTCTTTATCCTTGCTGGCGGCCTGCTGGGTGCCTGGCTGTGGGTACTGATTAAACTTCCCTCCGGACTAACTGCAAAGTTTGATGTTATTAAAAATAAAATTGCAGCCCGTGAAATTACCACCTCCAATGAATTCGCCTATGTGTTGGCAAAATTCTTTGTGGATAACTTCAGCTATTTCAGGTTTGATTTGGTGGCTGTACAGATTGCGATTAAAGAAAATGTACCTGTTGATTATCCCGAAAATTACACCAGCTATATGGCCGGGCAGGATGATTTTACCCAATTAAGCAAAACCAAACAAAGCATCACCGGTTTGGCAAAAGTAAACCTGAATGGCAAAAACTGCCATAGATATTTGCTGCCGTTTTGGTTCAGGGATGAGTGGCTGGGCTACGCCCTGCTGATCTCCGACACCCGCCTGGATAAATTCAACCTGAAATTCCTCAAGGAATTGGAGGATCATTTTATTGATGACCAGTTGAAACACATTTTGCATTATGAAGGATTGAAACATTAGCCTTTGCCGGCTGTTTAACTACCAATTTGAATTCGAAAAAATAAATGGAAATTGCTGTATCACTCATATTGATTCTTGTAAGCTCAATCATCATCTGGCGTTCAACAGATGGATTTGAACTGGCATCTGATTTTCTGGGGAGGCGGCTAAGTAAAGGCATCAAAGGGGCAACCATCAATGCTGTCGCCAGTTCCATGCCCGAATTTCTCAGTACCCTGTTCTTTCTGTTTTACCTGCAGGATGCCAATGGTTTTTCAGGTGGAATTGGGATAACCGGTGGAAGCGCAGTTTTCAATATCCTGGTGATCCCAATTTGTATTTACCTGGTGATGTATTTTAAAATGGGCATGCGTGAAATACCGATAAATCGACAGGTGTTTTTAAGAGATGGTAGCATACTATTCTTTATGACTGGTTTTGTAGCTTGGGTTGTTCATTTCTCTGTTTTGGAATGGTGGCATGGAGCTTTACTAACCGGGCCTTACATTATTTACATCTTCATTTTATTTATTGTAAATAAACGTGCCATTTCAAAATCAGATAATTTTAAATACATTCCATCCGAGAGACCCATTAAAGGATCTGACATAGTTTTTATTAATTTGGAAAAAATAATTCTGCGTGGAAAAACCATACGAGCGAATAATGCCTGGTGGCTTTTGACGGCAAGTGTGGGAGTAATGGTATTTGGAACCTGGCTATTGGTGCATGCTACCGATATGCTGGGCGGTACGTTGGGAATACCAATACTTTTTGTTTCTGTAATTCTTGCTTCAGCAGCTTCAAGCATTCCAGATACATTTATTTCCATACGTGATGCTAAGAAGGGAAATTACGAAGATGCTTTCTCCAATGCATTGGGCAGTAATATTTTTGATATCAGCTTTGCACTTGGTTTTCCATTATTAATTTATACGCTGTTTAATGACAGCATTGTCATGGATGACGAAATTATTTCCTCATCTTCTGATTTGTGGGTTGCTCTTTTTATAATTACAGGATTAACAGGATTAATTTTCACAATTGGTAAAACATTGAATGGGATTAAAACCTTTCTATTGATTATTCTCTATTTACTATTTCTTGTATTTGTTATCATAGATTTGATTTATCACATTGATATAGTAAATAATCTTATTCAGATTATTTACTAAAATAAGCCAATTTTAATTTTTAAAATCTATTTCAATTTTATTTAAGGCTGAAATTTATGGAAGTATGGTGTTCTCAATGAAGTCAGTCTCCTTAACAGAAATTATATTTCCAGAAAATTCATTCGTATGTAGAATTTCAAAATTCCCAAATCTATCATTGATTGTTTCATCGTGCAATTCAAGTTTAGACCTAAGCAATTTGATAAATTTTATCTCATTATCATCGTACCTTTCATCTGCATTTAGAATTTCTTTTCGTTCTAGTATTTGATTGTTGTTTAACATTTGAAGTTCACAATAAAATTCTATACTTCATTCCTCATATACTCGATAAATTGAATTGGTTCAAGTATTTTCAATTGTGAGTTTTTAAAATCTTTGGTATTACGAGTTACGAAAACATCAATGTCGGAATTTACTGCTGAAAAATTTTGAACGGCATCCTCAAAATCAGAAAAGTTGCTTTTTATTGCATGAATTATCACTGTTTTGTTTACGCCTGCAACATTTACAAAAGATAATAATTCAATTAAAAAATCCAATGCTTCATTTTTCGATTTTAATTTCCGGACAATGTAATAAATATCTGTTACAGAACTTGCAGAAACATAAGCTTTAATTTTATCATCGTAGGATAATTGCATCATTTTTCGTGCATCATCAATAAATTGGCTGCGCTCCAGTATATAATCCAAAACTATGTTCGTGTCTAAAAGTACTTTCATTGGTGTTTCTCCATTTTTTCATTAATGTAATCATCGCGCCAATTATCTGATAAGTGTACATCTTTAATAAATCCACCCCATTTTTTGTTAAACTCTGCGAAGGAAACTTTTTTTTGTGGCGGATCATTATCTGCAACCTGTTTTTTAATCGCTGCATAAAGCAAAATTATTTCTTCCAGTTTTTCGGGTTGAATAGGCATTATAAGAAATACTTTTTCCTCTCCTTTCTTTATTAATGCCGGTTCGTTTTCCGAACCCGAGAATAACAAATCTGCATTTTGTTTTATTTGCTCCAATGTATATGTATTCATAATATCTTGATGTTTTTCTTGTTTTCTCTCACAATAACTCCAATTATTTCATAAAAAGTATCTCCACCTATTAAGAATTGAACTTCAGAAGTTGAACTCATAATTTCTTTCTCGTTTAACAATATTAAAACTTTTATCCCCCCAACAGACACCTTCCGTCACAACCAGGTTTTCCACAATGAGGACAAATAATATTTTCATTTGGTTCTGGCATCAAGCTATATAATTCAATTATAATCGGTCGTAATGCCGCTTTAGTCGGGTTGTTTGCTGCAGTTTGGAAACCTCTGTTAAGAGTCATTCGTGCGCGGTTTCTGTCTTTCCAGTCTAAAGTGGTAGCATAAGAAAAGGGTTAATGAATAATCAAATTGAAACACCAACAATGCCTGGATCCGCAAGAGCCAGAATAACTTTTTGAGAGCAATCCCCGGAGGGCCAAAAAGTTATTTTCGGCTCTTGCTCCATGGTTGTTCATAAGTAAAAACGTTAAAACAAATTTCTTTTGAAACAAGTGTTTTTAAAAATCCCTGAATCAACTCACCAAATTAATTTAAATAAGCTGACTTGAGCCTGATAAGAGAAACCAGATTTTCAATCAACCCTTCTCCCAGGTAGCTCCGTCTTTGGTGTCTTTCACAGTAATTTGCAGTGCGTTCAGGTTATCGCGGATTTTGTCGGCAGTGCCCCAGTCTTTGTTCGTCTTGGCCTCTTTGCGAATATCCAGGATCAGGTTCATCAGGCCATCCACGGTTTCATCGTCGCCGGCAGCGTCCTCTTCCAATTTAAGTCCCAGCACATCGTAAACAAAATCCTGATAGGTTTTCCTGAGCAGATCAAGATCTTCCGCATTGATTTTTGCTTTGCCATCTTTGATAGAGTTGATCATTTTCACGCCGTCGAAAAGGTGGGCAATAAGGATAGGACTGTTGAAATCGTCGTTCATAGCTTCGTAGCACTTTTGTCGCAGGGCGGCCACATCAACAGTTGAGCTATCTGAAGCTTTCAGCTGATCCAAAGTTTCCATGGCTGTGAGCATACGTTTCATACCTTTTTCGGCAGCTTTCAATGCTTCGTTTGAAAAATCCACGGTGCTGCGATAGTGCGCCTGCAGGATGAAAAAGCGTATGGTTGTGGGGCTGTAGGCCTGCTCCAGCGCTTCGTGTTTACCGGTGAAAAACTCATCCAGGGTGATGAAGTTGTTCAGCGACTTGCCCATCTTTTGCCCGTTGATGGTAATCATGTTGTTGTGCATCCAGTATTTTACATGATCGGTTCCGTTGGCGGCCACAGCCTGGGCAATCTCAGATTCGTGGTGCGGAAAAACCAGATCCATACCACCGCCGTGGATATCGAAAGTTTCACCGAGGTATTTGCAGCCCATCACCGAGCATTCCAGGTGCCAGCCGGGGAATCCATCGCTCCAGGGTGAAGGCCACCGCATGATGTGTTCGGGAGCGGCTTTTTTCCAGAGGGCGAAATCCACCTGGTTGTTTTTTTCATCCTGCCCGGCAAGGCAGCGCGTATTTTCCAGGGTCTCCTCAATGGACCGTCCAGACAGTTTTCCGTAGTGATGGTCTTTATCGTATTTGGGCACATCAAAATATACCGAACCATTTTTTTCGTAGGCATAGCCGGCATCCAGAATTTTTTTGATCATCTCGATCTGCTCGATGATATGGCCGGATGCATGCGGCTCAATGCTTGGAGGCAGCACATTGAGCTGCTCCATATTTTTGTGGTAGCGGTTGGTGTAGTATTGTACAATTTCCATGGGTTCAAGCTGCTCCAGCCTGGCTTTTTTGGCCACCTTATCTTCACCCTCATCGGCATCATTTTCCAAATGGCCCACATCAGTGATATTGCGCACATACCTTACCTTGTAGCCGAGGTGTTGCAGATATCTAAAAACCAGATCGAAAGTAATGGCCGGGCGTGCATGGCCCAAATGCGCATCGCCGTAAACGGTGGGGCCGCAAACATAAAGCCCTACATGATTGGGGTTGATTGGTTTAAATTCCTCGCGCTTGCGTGATAAAGTATTGTAGAGAAAGATTTGGTTTTCCATGATCAAAATATTTAGGCGGCAAAAATATGATTATTCAACAAAACCTCTGGTTTTCTTGTTACTGAACTACCATTTAAAAAATGAAAATATTATGTCGTATTACATCAGCAAAACAATTAAGAAAGATTTTAACAGCGCAATTGATCATATTACGGATACCTTTATGGAAATTGGATTTGGCGTTGTTTCCAGGATAAACTTAAATGAAAAGTTCAAAGAAAAGCTGGACATCGATTTCAGAAAATACACCATACTTGGTGTTTGTAATCCCGGATATGCCTACGAAGCACTGCAACTTGAAGATAAGGTTGGCACTATGCTTCCGTGCAGTTTGGTTGTACAGGAAGTTGGAAATGGTGAAGTAGAAGTTGCGGTTATCGATCCGGTTGAGTCGATGGAAATTATCAAAAACGACAAGTTGAAAACGATTATGGAGGAGGTTAAAGAAATGCTTGAAACAGCCGTTGAAAAACTCTAATCCCTGTACTCTTTTCTGGCAATCATCCTTATCAGGTCGGCTTCTCCATGGTGGTGGCCCTCGTTAAGTGCAGTTTTTTCCTGACAAAGCTTAAGGATCGATAAATCTGAAAAGTCCGCTTTAAGCATGTCGGTTGAGAACAACATGTTTACATCCGGCGGACCGCCGGATTTATTGTGAATCTGCTCCTTGGCAAAAGATTCGATCAATAGGGTTCCTCCAACTTTTAATGAATTGATCACTTTTTGGTGGAATATCTTACGCATGCCATCAGGCATATGCACAAACACCAGTGCAATTAAATCGTAATGTTCAGGTTTTGGAACAAAATTGGCCAGATCGAGCAGGTCATAATTGATGAGCACTTTTTCGCTCAATGCAAAATCCAGTGCTTTTTGCTGCGCTACCTTGCTGCTGTCGAAGGCATACACGTCCCATCCGCGTGCGGCAGCAAAAACGGCATTGCGGCCTTCGCCTTCTGCCGGCAATAGTATTCTGCCTATTTCTTCAATCGAAGTTAAATACTCCGCAAAAAATTTGTTGGGCTTTTCACCGTAGAAGAATTCTTCATCCGAAAAGCGTTCATCCCATTTATTCATCATACCATTAAAAAATAAAAATTCCGGACAGATAAATGCCCGGAATCTCATAATGTTCAATACACGAACTTTTTTTTTAAATCTTAAAGTAAAAAACCAATATCTGACCCGATTTCGAATTCTTTTGGTTCTTCGCTAAATTTAAACAGGCGCATTGGCTTTTTGCCCTTGAGTTCAATCTTGTCATCTTCAACCTGCAAAAGCGAAGCTTCACGCAGTCCGACAACAGTCATATCGCGGTTTACCGTGAGGAACTCCTCGATTCGCTGCTGCTTGATAAACTGCCGACTTTCGAGCAACTCGAA
>CAYNDN010000018.1:12071-19624 GCA_964395075.1 uncultured Lentimicrobiaceae bacterium
AGGATTGGCATCCAAATAATGTGGGTTGATCTGAAAAGGGATCAGGTTCAGGCATTTGAAACTTGCCGGTTCTGTTATCGGCATATCGTTGGTTGTTTTCAGAGCCGGACATGCTACGTTGGATCCGGCGCTCCAGCCCATATAATGCATGCCTTCCTGCACACGCTTTCTGATAGCATCCATAATCCCGGTTTCGTGCATCATGGCTACCAGGTGGAAAGTATTACCCCCACCAACGGCTACCGCTTCCGCTTTTTTAACTGCAGCCACAGGGTCGGCTTCTTTGTGGATGGAATAGATATTTAACCCTAGCTCGCTAAATACACCCTGCACTCTTTTTTCGTAGGTATCAAACGATTTTTCAAGGCTTTCTTCATCCAGGCCAACGCCGGCATAAGGCACAAATAAAATATCTTTCACCCCTGTAGGCGCCATAAAATCCTTGATGTATTCGCGCGGCCAGCCCAAATATGCTTCGCCGTAATTGGTTGAATTGCTGATCAATAAAAGTCTTCTCTTCATTGTATTGTGTTTTAAATGTTGTTGTTAAACTGCAAATATGAAAATTTAAACTGTAAAGCTTCGCGACTTTAATTAATTTTTCAGATTTTCTTCTTCGTGATTTGTCATTTCTTCTATTGTCTTCATGCATTTCCCAATTTTTTTATCAATTAAGTCAAGGTACTGCGCCTGTCCGATTTTATGATAAATATCCTGTGCATTCACAAATTTTTGCAATGCCTGTTTATATTCGGCATCATCGTAATGTGCATTGGCCAGATCAAAATAATGCCATGCCAGTTCTTCGAAACCCCGTTCGATGGCGACACGGCTGATAATAAAACTACTGTATTTCTCCTGGAAATCACCGGCCATTTCCAGGTATTTGTACCCAAAGTCAGGATTTTCGTTTTCCATGGCTTTTGCAGCTACATGCAGGTAGGCATCATAAATTCCATACCTTGTTTGGGCAATTTTGTTAAACGTAAGAATGTCGCAGTTTTCATCAGGGTTTGCGTTGCAAAATGTTTGTGCACTTATCGCAAAAATACCGGCCTCATTAAAATTTTCGTGGGCAATCAATGTATCACATATCGCGGAATAATGCCTGTAAAGCACGGTGGCAAAAGTATCCAGTTCATCTGTTGCAGAGCCGGCATCCGGGAAAACCTCCTCCACAAGTTTTAGTGAAAGATGATCCCAGCCTGAATTATCATGAAACATATCAGCAACCTCTATGTATCCTGGTTCAAAAAGGTGATTTGATGCCCCCATTTGCTGAAGATATGATCGCTGGATTTCAATCAGCGTGTTTGCTGCATCTTCATAAGTAGATTTTGCGAAAATGGGTTTGATCGTTTTGGGGTTTTGAAAGAAAAGTGTTTGGAGCTTTCGCAATTGTGAATTCAGATTTTTCTGATTTGCCAGCATCTCTGCCTGATGATCATCAGGGATTGGAAAATTAACATCAAGTTGCGACAGCAAATCTTCAAATCTTTTCAAATCATAAATCTGCATGTAAACCGGAAGCATGGAATCCCGTGTTTCCGGATTAATGGCCTTTGCCTTTTCCAGGTTCATGGCAAGTAATTCGGTGTATGCCAGGTATCGGTTTATTTGTGCAATACGATTTTCAAAAGCTGATTTGGCATCACTGTAAAAATGCGGTTCAAGTTGAATCAGGGTAAAATCCGTTTCATTTATTAATGAAAGACTTGTTGAATCAAAAAGGGTTATCCAATGCCGGTTTGGCTGGATGCGTGTGAAATGAACCGTGTCAGTATATTCTGGGTTGTTTATCAGAATATCCAGATCATATTTTGCCGGCACCATAACTTCTGAAAGGTCGAAACCCCTGTAATAAAAGTCACCACTAAACAGGGGATTGTAAACACCAAATTTCATGGTATAACCGCCATTGTCGTTTTCAAAAATTTTACCCCGGAATTCAAGATCAATAGAAAAATACGTCTCATAGAGGTTTAGAAAATTGAGCCTTGCGATTTCTTTAACATAATAATTTTTCAGGGAATTATTATCATTTGGC
Organism: uncultured Lentimicrobiaceae bacterium; assembly: GCA_964395075.1. GTDB lineage: Bacteria > Bacteroidota > Bacteroidia > Bacteroidales > 4484-276 > SABY01. Next base: position 14,119 of record CAYNDN010000018.1, read on the forward strand.
GCAAACCTGAAGGTGATATTTGCCTTTTTATTGAAAGAGATTTCTGCCGGGCTTGATGCGTAAACATGTATAGCGAGCATCAGCTGGAGAAAAACTACAAATGTTATTGGCTTGAATGTCATTTTTAAAAAATGCACAAAATTACAGTTTGTGAAAACTAACATTACTTTGTGGAATAAATTGTTGTGGAAATCAGGGAATTTCAATGTTGATTTCGTTAATTTGCAAACAAAAACTTATGAACGTACTCATACTTGGATCGGGTGGCCGCGAGCATGCACTGGCCTGGAAAATAGCACAAAGTAAACATTTGGATCAGCTTTTCATAGCCCCCGGAAATGCAGGCACCATTGCACAAGGTATCAATGTGGATTTGATGCTTAGCGATTTTGAAACCATCGGTGATTTTATTACAAATCATAAGATCGATATCATGGTGGTGGGCCCGGAAGCTCCGCTGGTTTACGGTATCCGTGATTATTTTGATGGCCAGGAGAAGTTCAAAGATTTGTCTGTTATTGGCCCGTCAAAAGCTGGTGCAACTTTGGAAGGTAGTAAGGATTTTGCCAAAGAATTTATGGCACGCCACAAAATCCCTACCGCAGCCTACAAAACCTTCGGTGTTGGAGAGACAAAAAAAGGGCACGACTTTCTGGCGCAACTTCAACCGCCTTATGTTTTAAAAGCCGACGGCTTGGCCGCTGGTAAAGGCGTGATCATTTCCAGTGATTTGGAAGAAGCCAAAAGCAGCCTCACAGAGATGATCGACCAGGCTAAATTCGGCGAGGCCAGCAGCAAGGTGGTTATCGAAGAATTTCTGAATGGTATTGAAATTTCGGTGTTTGTGCTCACCGATGGGAGAAACTACATCCTGTTGCCCAATGCCAAGGATTACAAAAGGGTAGGAGAGGGCGACACAGGGAAAAATACCGGGGGCATGGGGTCTGTTTCGCCGGTGCCATTTGCTGATGATGCTTTCATGAAAAAAGTTGAAGATCGCATTATCAAACCAACAATAGATGGTTTGCAAAAAGAAAATATACTTTACCAGGGCTTTATTTTCTTTGGGCTTATTAATGTGGGTGGTGATCCGAAGGTGATCGAATACAATTGCCGCATGGGCGACCCGGAAACCGAAGCTGTGATGCCCCGTATAAAAGGCGATTTTCTGGAACTGCTCATGGCCGTTAAAGAACAAAAGCTGGATGAGCATACTATTGCATTCGATGAGCGATTTGCCACTTCAGTTTTTCTTGTTTCAGGAGGCTATCCGGATAAGTATGAAAAAGGCAAAGTCATTACAGGGCTCAACAAAGTTGAAAACAGCATTGTTTTCCATGCCGGGACAAACCTGGTGGACGATACCGTGATCACCAGCGGAGGCCGTGTTTTGGCAATTACTTCGCTGGCTGAAAAAATGGAGGATGCCCTGGCGCAATCCTATAAAAATGCGGAGGTAATTACCTTCGACAAAAAGAATTTCAGGAGCGACCTGGGTAAAGACCTGCTCAACGCCTGACCGCATATGTTTTGCTAATCCATAAACCTCAACCATGATTATCCGGCTTTTCAGGTCGCAGTATCTCATACAGTACTTCCTGCTGTTTTTATTGATCATTTTTTTGTGGTCTGATGCCCTTATTTATCCTGAGAAATTGATCACAGGAAGCGGATTTCAAGGGTTTCCACTGATTGCGAAATTCATCACCGGGTTTCCATACATTGCTTTGGGGATATCCATTTTGGTGCTGTTTTTACAGGCCATACTGCTCAATGCCGTTGCCCAAAGACATAAGCTTGTTGAACGCAACCAACTCCTTTCAGCAGCAATTTATGTTGTTATCATCAGCAGCCAGCCTCAGATGGTTCAGCCCAATATGATGTTGCTGGTAAATTTGCTACTCATATTATTGCTTTATAATGTTCTAAATCTGTATGGTAGGAATGAAGCACTTAGCGCTTTGTTCGATTCCGGAATGCTGGTTGGTTTGGCTTCATTGCTATTTTCCCCTTCGTTGGTGTTTATCGTTTTTATCCTGGTTAGCCTCATGGTTTATCAGCAGTACAAATGGCGTGAATGGGTCGTGCCACTGATCGGATTTTTTACACCCTGGATTTTTTACATTGCTTATTTGTTTTGGGTTGATGGCCTGCAGGAATGGTTCGCTGCGCTCGGGGAAAAGTTCAATTTCAGGATACCTGATTTATATGCTGTTGCCAACGAATTGATCATCGTTTGGGTATTGATTTTATTATTGATTCTAACTGGCCTTGGTAAAATGATCAAATATTCCACCGGAACAACAGTTGATATCCGCCGCAAGTCATCGGTAGTATTCTGGATGTTACTCATTGGGATGGCGTCCACATTTTTTTCAGATTATGATTTGATCACCCAGGCGTACCTGGAATTTGTTCCCATTACGATTTTTATATCGGTTTATCTTTCGCGGGTTAAAAAAACGTTTTTCCAGGAGGTGATCATGTTTTTAATACTCGCTGCTATCATCATGATCAAACTGCTGAACCTTTTTTGAGATGCTTGAGGTTTCATTTTCAGATAAATTAATTGAAGCGGGCTGTGATGAAGCCGGAAGGGGTTGTATAGCAGGTCCTGTGTTTGCGGCAGCAGTAATCCTGCCCAAAGATTTCAGTAATGAGCTGTTGAATGATTCAAAGAAATTAAAGGCGTCGGATCGGGATAAATTGCGAACGATAATCGAAAAAGAGGCTTTGGCCTGGTCGGTAGCAAGTGTGGATAATAATATAATTGACGAAATCAACATCCTGAATGCATCCTTCCTGGCGATGCATCTCGCCATCGACAAACTCGAAACCAAACCTGAACTATTATTGATTGATGGAAACCGCTTTAAACCCTACAAAAACATTCCATATCAATGTGTGATCAAGGGAGATGGGAAGTACATGTCTATTGCAGCAGCTTCAATTCTGGCCAAAACACATCGGGATGAATTTATGATGAACGCCCACGAACAATATCCTGATTACAACTGGAAACAAAATAAAGGTTATCCAACCCGGGCACATAAGAAAGTGGTTTTAACAAACGGGATAACCACCCTGCACCGTAAAACGTTTAATATGAGCGAACAGTTAAAACTTGATTTTTGAATATTTTAATGAGAAAAAGATCATACAGATATCAGATTTTTATTCCGGCAATATTCGTTCTATTGCTATTTTCCAGTTGCGATAAAAGTGGAGATCCTTTACCAAAACCAAGCCCGCTTGAGTATTATGATGTGAATTATTTCCTTGATCTAACGGGAAGCTATGATAACCTGAGTATGATCTTTTACAAACCTGGATCAGTTGTTGAAACTGTAACTCCGACATCATTTCCATGGGAACAAACATTCGACAATTTTTTAGCTGGCGATTCAGTAGGTTTTGAGATTAGTTTTTTAACCAAACCCAATGAAATGGTCAGCTGGAACTATGCTGTCTCGGTGAATAAAGATGGAAATTATATCGCCGGCAAGTCAGGCACACAAGACCTGACTCCGGGCGAAACAGCCACCAATATTAACATTGAATGGCTGAAATTAATCGGAAGCTGAGGATGCAAATAGTTGGGGTTCACATCAGGAGTGGCCACCAACAACAATGCGCATGATCTTTAGGTTGAGCACAAAAAACCTGATGATCTGGTAAGGCCAGAATTTCCTTAAAAATTTTCTTGATTTGGTTGGCATTGGTGGATAATGCTCATCTTTATAACCTTTAGGTACTGCTTTCCTTATCATATCTGTAAACGCTATTTAATTTTCTTATCATTATAATTTGTTCAATCTTACTCCGGAATCATCGACCAACCGGGTAATGCTTTGGCTTTGTACATAAACATATAATGCATAAACAGCTTCATCCAGTGGCCAGCCAGCCCGGGTTCGCCAACGGTGTAGCTCAAATCCCGGCCCCATTCCGGATATTTTTCAAAATCAGGAACCACAGGATAAACAGTCATTGTTGCTGCCATTCCATCTCTGATTCCATAACCGGATGAAACAATGCAGGCAGCACCCATTTTACCCATCGAGGCTCTGTGCTTGATTGTGGTTTTTCCAGCTAAAACAGACTTGGCAACATTTTCTGCAACTACCTTGCCCATAACCCCCGAAGGCATACCTGTGCGTGGTGGTGTTGGGAAAATAGGCGTTCCATTCTTGCTTTTGAAAGGCTTGGAAATGGAATGTGGCGGAGCAAAAGCAATGCCACATGCAAAAATATTTTCGTAAGCCGGGCTTTGATAAGTTGAAGGCCAATCGTTCACACTCCAGTCGTTAAAATCTTTAGGTGTGTAATCGGCATCCACTTTCATGAGCCCGTTGGGGGCAAATAATTCTTTTGAAATGTCTTCACCCTGTCTATTTTTAGCTGTAAGACCAACACCGGCAAATGCAGGTATGAGCATGGCAAAATCAAATTCGATGGTTTTTTCATCCCCATCAAGATTTTCGTAATGTATCACTCCTTCCTCAACTTTTTTAACACCGGCCCGCTTTATCCAGTCGATGCCATATTCGGCCATGATAGATTCGGTAAATATTTTAGTGGAAGTAACATAACCGCCTTTTTTAATAAAAGCACCACCCATCCCAAAATCGCCAAGCTCATATTCGTTGGTAATCCAGGTGATTTCTGCCATGTGCATGAGCTTTCGTTTATTTATCTCGAAAGCAACATTGAGCGCGTATTCAAATGCCGCACCCTGGCAGGTGGCTAAGGGGTGTCCTGTCCCGATAACAAAACGTTGCCTTTCGCCATTGGCCATTTTATTCAATGATTCCTGAAGTTTTTCCCAGGCGTGTGCAGCGTGGCCATAGGTGCATACTGATACCGTGTGCCCGTCAGGACCCAGACCTTCGGTAGCTGCAAAATTTAATTTTGGGCCGGTAGCATTGATCAGATAATCATATTCAATCTTTTCAACATCACCCTTTTTGCCGTCGGCTACATGCTCAATTTCAACGAAGGGATTGCTCGTTGCCTGGTCTCCTTCCGGGAAAATAGTTTTCGCCAGTGCTTGTTTAAAAATTACGCCTTTGCGTTTATAAACCGGAGCAAGTGGAAATATAACTTGTTTGGGTTTCATTTGCCCGATGCCAACCCAAATATTAGAAGGTATCCACTGATAGTTGCTGTTTGGGCTAACCATGATCACATCATGTTTTTTGCCAAGCCTTTTCCGGAGTACCATCACTGCTGTATGGCCGGAAATACCTGCGCCCAGAACTACTACTTTAGCCATGAGATAAGAGATTTAGTACGTGTATCTTTTCATTTCCCAACAACCATGACCGGAGTGGTCAGGCTTTTGAGGTGGGTAAAAGTAGAAAAAATAATTTATTCAGGTAATACAATACCTGAAAATTAGGATAGAATGCCCCAGGAATTATTTTCCGGCAACGGCAGGAACATATTCCAGCGGTGCGTCCGGTCCTATGGGCAAACCAACACTAAGCCAGATGATGAGCATAAC
>CAYNDN010000018.1:19634-22001 GCA_964395075.1 uncultured Lentimicrobiaceae bacterium
GCATAACTGTCCATATCAAGAGGAATACCAATGAGTATGGGAGCATAGTGGCAATCACCGTGCCGATGCCGGCATCTTTCTGGTATTTCTGCATAAAGGCCACAATCAGTGCAAAATACGACATCATGGGTGAGATGATATTTGTTACGCTATCCCCGATCCTGTAAACAACCTGGGTGAGTTCGGGAGAATATCCCAACAACATAAACATGGGAATGAACACCGGTGCCATCACCGTCCATTTGGCGGAGGCACTGCCCATCACCAGGTTGATAATGGCTGTGATGATGATAAAACCAACAAGTAGCGGAATTTTCCCCAATCCGGAAGCTTTCAGGAAGTTGGCACCTTCAACGGCGAATATCAATCCGATATTTGTCCATTTGAAATAGGCCACAAACTGCGCTGCAAAAAACACCAGTACGATATAAATTCCAAGTGTTTCCATGGATTTGCCCATGCCTTTCATCACATCAGCATCGTTTTTAATGGTGCCGGCTCCAACCCCGTAGGCCACACCTAAAATGGCAGCAGTGATGAAAATGATGGAGACAATACCATCCATAAACGGAGAATGTAAGAGGCTTCCGGTTTCTGCGTCACGTAAAAACCCAGTGGCCGGAATAGTTCCCCACAGCAAAACTGCCGATACCAACACAAATGAAATCAAGGCGTACCGAAGCCCCTTTTTCTCCTCTTTGGTTAACTGGTTTATTTCTTCGGGTTTGGCCTCGCCGGTGTACTCGCCGAGGCGTGGAGCAACTACTTTTTCGGTTACCCATGTGCCGGCCACAGCTATAAAAAATGTTGAGACAAACATGAAATAGTAGTTTGCTGCCGGGTTCACCATGTATTCAGGATCGATGATCTGGGCAGCTTCCTGCGATAAGCCGGCAAGCAACGGATCAATGGTTCCCAGCAATAAGTTTGCTGAATAACCGCCCGAAACACCTGCAAAAGCTGCAGCCATGCCCGCAATGGGATGGCGTCCGAGTGCAAGAAAAATAATCGCCGACAGGGGCACCAACAAAACATAACCCACTTCGCTGGCGGTGTTTGAAAGGATGCCGGCAAAAACAATCACAAAAGTTAAAATTTTGCTTGGCGCTGAAAGAACCAGCAGTCGGAGGGCAGTGCCAATAAGCCCGGTACTTTCTGCGATGCCAATACCCAACATGGCAACAAGCACCACTCCGAGAGGAGCAAAACCTGTAAAATTGGTTACCATCTCTGTGATAATCATGTGGATGCCTTCAACGGTCATGAGATTTACCGGACGGATGGTTTCCCCGGTACCGGGATGCACTACTTCAAGGTCGAAAAGGCTGGTGATGCCGGATAAAATAATGATAAGAACCGCGAATATGGCAAATAAAGTCGCCGGATGCGGGAGTGCATTTCCGGTTTTTTCGATTACGGTAAGAAATTTTGCAAAAAAGTTGTTGTGATCATTGTTCGACTTCGTCTTTTTTTTAGCCATCCGGAGCGATATTTCGGTTTAATAAATCAAAAACTACTGAAACATGCTACCATATCAATTGTTGAAAATCGCCAAAATTTTAAGAACCTTTAAATATCAACAGGAAGTTTTTCCCCTTCGCTTTTTGCTATGATTACCGATCCGCAACTGTCGCTCCAAACATTCACGGTAGTTCTGAACATATCCAGAATTCTGTCAACGGCAAGGATCAGCCCAACGCCTTCAAGAGGAAGTTGAACGGCTGAAAGGATGACCGTGATCATCACCAGTCCGGCCATCGGGATAGCCGCGGCACCAATGGATGCCAGCAGCGCAGTTCCAACAATTACCACCTGGTTCAGCAAGGTCATTTCCACGCCATAGGCCTGTGCGATGAACATGGCTGCCACACATTCGTACAGTGCTGTGCCGTCCATATTGATGGTGGCTCCGAGTGGTAGTGTAAAGCTGCTGATTTTATTGGAAACCCCCGATTTTTGCTCTACTGCGTTGATCGTAAGCGGCAAAGTTGCCCCCGAGGATGAAGTGGAAAACGCAGTAAGCAAGGGGGTTGACATATTTTTAAGATGTGCCCATGGGCGGAATTTTCCGATAAATCGCGAAAGCAGAGGAAGTGTGATTAGTGCATGAATAGCAAGAGCTGCAATTACAGTTCCCATATACAGGCTCATGCTTGAAATAAGATTGATCAGGTCGTCCTGGTCAGCCACAACTTTCGCAACAATACCAAAAATTCCAAGTGGTGTAAATTTAATGATGAATAAAACGATCTTCATCATCACATCAAAAACAGAATTGAAAAAATCAATCATGAATTTTCTGGGACGATCATCAATTTTCATAATGAAAAATCCAAACAGGATGGCGAAGAAAATGATCGACAGCAT
>CAYNDN010000018.1:22011-22336 GCA_964395075.1 uncultured Lentimicrobiaceae bacterium
GGCAAATGCTTTGAAAATATTATCCGGAACGATTTCCACAATGATATCCAGGAAACTTTTTTGTTTGTCAACCAGGCCTTCTACCTCGGCACTCAGGTTGATATCAGCACCAACTCCCGGCTTGATGATGTTCACCAGTAAAAGCCCGGTAACAATGGCAAAAACGCTGGTCATCACATAGTAGCTCATGGTTTTTATTCCCAGCCTGCCCAGGTTGCTGCCGGTGCCGATGTTTGTAACACCGGAAATAAGCGAACTTAGGATAAGTGGTATGATAATCATTTTTAATGCGCGCAAAAAGATATCGCCCATCCAGCTTACCGCA
>CAYNDN010000019.1:0-12201 GCA_964395075.1 uncultured Lentimicrobiaceae bacterium
GTCCTGCAACATTTTCCCCTGTTTTTTAATGTCGAATACTTTTTATCGAATTTTTAATTTCGAATGCTGAATATCGAATACTGAATTTGAATGTTGAATATCGAACTAATAACCCAATTCGGACTAACGGTTTTATAAAGATTTGAAATTCAACACTTTTATTTTTCATAAAAATATGCTATTTGAAACTTAATTGAAACAGGCCTCTCAGTCGCAAGCTCCTTCGAGGTGACATTATCGTAGTTTTTTTGGGGAGGGTACGGAAAGCGCTTCGCGCTTTCCGTACCCTCCCCGCTCAAAGCTAAAACATTTGTCATTTCGACTGGAAAATTTTTGCCTGCAAAAATTTGAAAGGAGAAATCTAATTTTTTGTGTAATCCTCCATGAAGGAGATTAAGACAAGTTAGTTAAAGAAATTAATGCCCCCGAAACTTCGGAATGAATTTGGGGAATAACGAATAACGGATAACGAATAACGAATAACAAATAACGAATAACGAATAACGGATAACGAATAACAATTAACCCATTAACAACTAACCAGTCCCCCACCACCACTTTCCGAAAGACAAAATCACTTACATTTGCTGAAATTCAAAATTAATAGCATGTCCGAAAACAAACGTTTATTCCTGCTCGATGCCATGGCCCTGATTTACAGGGCTTATTATGCGCTAAATAAAAATCCCCGTATTAATTCAAAAGGTCTGAATACCTCTGCGGTGCTTGGTTTTTCAAATTCGCTTTTCGATATCATCCGTAACGAAAAACCCACCCATCTCGGTGTGGCTTTCGATACACACGCTCCTACTATCCGTAGTGAAGGTTTTGTAGATTACAAGGCCAACCGCGAAAAAATGCCTGAAGACATCGCCAAAGCCATCCCTTACATTTATAAGCTAATCGAAGGATTTAATATCCCGGTGCTTTTTGTTGATGGCTACGAAGCCGATGATGTGATAGGTACCCTTTCTAAGAAAGCTGAAAAAGAAGGATTTACAACTTACATGATGACTCCGGATAAGGATTTTGGGCAGCTCGTTTCAGCAAACATATTCATTTACAAACCTGCCTACATGGGCAACAAAGCCCAGGTGCTTGGCGTGAAGGAAATCTGTGAGAAATTTGAAATTGAACGACCTGAGCAGGTGATCGATATTTTGGGATTATGGGGTGATTCTTCTGATAATATTCCCGGGATTCCCGGAATTGGCGAAAAACGCGCCAAAGATTTGCTCAAGCTTTATGGCAGCGTGGAAGGTGTGATTGAACACGCCGATGAACTGAAAGGTAAAATGGCGCAGAATGTAAAGGATTTCGCCAAACAAGGGCTGCAATCCAAACAGCTTGCTACCATCGATCTGGATGTGCCCATCGATTTTAATCCTGATGATCTTAAAATATCTATGCCTGATTTTGAGGCATTAAAAGAATTGTTTCTGGAACTCGAATTCAAAACCTACGCCACCAGGATTTTTGATTTCTTTAAATCCGAAGGCACAGAAAAAGCTGCTCAGGCTGCTGAAAAACAAGAAGACCTATTTAGTCAGGCCGGCGTGGAAATTGAAACACTAAATTCCATCGAAACCACAGATCATAATTATTACCTCGTTGATAACCGCAATAAAAGGGAAAAACTCATCTCGGAAATCAAAAAGCAAAGGTCGTTTTGTTTTGATACAGAAACCACGGGAATCGATCCGAATAACACCGAACTGGTTGGGATGTCGTTTGCACTTAAACCAAACGAGGCTTGCTATCTGCCGGTTCCCGATGATCAGGAGGAAGCCAAACAAATTGTGGCTGACCTGAAGGAAGTGCTTGAAGATGAATCCATCCAGAAAATCGGACAAAACCTGAAATTTGATATTGCCGTTTTGAAATGGTATAATGTGGATGTGAAAGGCAAATTGTTCGATACCATGCTGGCACATTATCTCATAGAACCAGACTTACGGCACAATATGGATTTTTTAGCTGATCACTACCTGAAATACAAAACCATGAGCTTTAAGGATGTTACCGGCAAAAAAGGAGCAAAACAAATTAACATGCGTCAGGCCTGGGAAAAGCATCCTAAAAAGGTATTGGATTATGCTGCCGAAGATGCGGATATCACCCTTCAGCTTTACAAAAAACTGAATCCCCTTTTGGATAAGCAAAATGTAAGGAAACTGTTTGAAGATATTGAGATACCGTTGCTGCCTGTATTAGGAAGTATGGAGGCAGAAGGTGTGAAACTGGATACGGAAACTCTGAAGAATTTCTCTGCTCAGCTCAAGGGAGAGATTGAAGAAGTTGAAAATGAAATTTTTGAAATGGCCGGTGAGCAATTTAATGTGGGTTCACCCAAGCAGTTGGGTGTAATTCTTTACGAAAAACTCAAAATCACCGATAAACCCAAACTTACCAAAACCAGGCAATACTCCACCAGCGAGGATGTACTCTCCAAGCTTGAGAAGAAGCATGGCATTGTTACAAAAATTCTGGACTACCGTTCCTTAACGAAGCTCAAGTCTACTTATGTAGATGCACTTCCTGAGTTGATCAATCCACGCGATGGACGAATTCATACCAGCTACAACCAGGCCGTGGCAGCAACCGGCCGGTTGAGCTCCACTAATCCCAACCTACAAAATATTCCCATCCGTACCAAAAAAGGGCGCGAGATACGCAAAACCTTTGTGCCGGGCGGTGAAGACAGGATTTTACTTGCTGCGGATTATTCACAAATTGAGTTACGCCTGATAGCACACATGAGCGAGGACCCAGCCATGATGGAAGCCTTTGTGGAGGGCATGGATATCCATACAGCCACGGCGGCAAAAGTTTACGGAATAAAACCGGATGCTGTGGATAAGGACATGCGCCGCAACGCCAAGACGGTAAACTTCGGAATAGTGTATGGCATTTCAGCTTTCGGGCTTTCTGAGCGCCTGAACATTCCAAGAGGTGAGGCCCGGGATATTATCGAAAACTATTTTAAGCAGTATCCGGGTGTAAAGAAATACATGGACAGCAACATTGCATTTGCGAAGGAGCATGGCTATGTGGAAACCATCATGGGACGCCGTCGCTACCTGAAAGACATCAATTCAGGCAATGCAACTGTGCGTGGCTTTGCCGAACGAAACGCCATCAATGCTCCGGTTCAGGGTTCATCGGCGGATATGATCAAGATTGCCATGATCCGGATTTTTAATGAAATGGAAGCTCAAAACCTGAGATCAAAAATGATTTTGCAGGTGCATGATGAATTGGTATTTGATGCCTTTAAAGATGAGTTGGATCAGTTGAAGCCCATTGTTAGGCAAAATATGAAAGATGCCATCAGGCTAAAAGTACCTGTGGTAGTGGATATGAATACCGGCAACAACTGGTTGGAGGCCCATTAAATCCCCGATGTGTTCTTCATGCTCGCTAATCTGCTTCAGGACATGCATAGTCAAAGGATTTGTTGTATTAACACTTCTAAATATATCCAATTTAAATTGGTGGTAATAGTTGGTATTTTTAACATTTTTTCTATTTTAGCGGACTTAAAATTTTAAGTGGATATAATCACATATTTTCCAACGAATTAATTGACAACAACTTAACGTAATTTCTAACTAAAACCTCATGAAAATGCATTTTTTTACAAAAGCTTTCAAAGCACTAAAACTCACCTTACTCCTGGTACTGGTGTGCTCGTTTGCTGCGCTCAATGCGCAAACCTATCAGTATGATGATGCCTGGGGAAAATCAGGCATTTCTCTCAAGCAGGAAAACACCACCGGTGTTACTGCAAACTTCTCAATCGAACAATTTGACATGTCAGATCAGCAAGTTGATGGTGAAATGATGAAAACCATCACCATGCCGGGTTCCTTCCTGCCTAACAACGAAGGAGCACCTAACGTACCTGGTTTCAGCCGCTATCTTGCTGTTCCGATGGGAGCCGAAGCAATCCTGAATGTTACCAGCTACAGGGTTGAGACAATCGAAAACGTTGAACTGGCACCTGCTCCACGTATTCCTCTCGATACCGAAAAAGGTCCGATGGAATTCAACAAAGACGAAAGAATTTACACCGAAGATGCCTTCTATCCTGCCAATCCCTTTATCCTTTCTGATCTTACACAAATCAGGGGTGTTGATGCTGTAATTTTGGGTGTAACCCCATTCCAGTATAATCCGGTATCAAAAGAATTGCTGGTTTACCGCGATATAGAAATGGAAGTAATTTTTGAAGGTGGCAATGGCCAGTTTGGTGAAAATCGCCTGCGTAGCCGCTGGTTCGATCCAATCCTCACCGATGCTTTCCTCAACTATCAATCACTGCCAACGATCGATTATGACAAACGCATCCAAAGTATGTCAACCCGTGACGGAGAGTACGAATATGTGATTGTTGTTCCCAATAGTCCTGACTGGCTTCCTTACGCTGAGCAGATCAAAGACTGGCGTATCATGCAGGGTATCCATACCGGAATTGTAACCCTTGATGAAATTGGTGGCAACACTCCAACTATCCTCGAAAACTGGTTTAACAATGCATATAACACCTGGGATATGCCCCCGGTTGCTGTTTTGTTAATGGCTGACTATGGGTCAGATGCGAATACTACCATAACATCTCCTATCTGGGATAGCTATTGTGCCTCGGATAATATTTTTGCTGATGTCAATAACAACGATATGCCTGACATCATTTTTGCAAGGATGACAGCCCAGAATACCACACACCTTGAAACCATGGTTTCAAAAATGTTAGACTATGAATCTGACCCGCCAACTGATTTTGATTTCTATCACAAGCCTGTTACAGCTCTTGGATGGCAAACTGAACGCTGGTTCCAGATTTGCTCAGAAACCGTTGGCGGATACTGGAGAGAGGTAAAAGATAAAGAGCCTGTTCGTATCAATAATATTTACAGTGGTACACCCGGAAACTCATGGTCATCAAATCAGAATACCTCAATGGTTGTAAATTACTTTGGCCCTAACGGATTGGGCTATATTCCTGCTTCACCATCAGAATTGGGTGGCTGGAACAATGGATCAACCCAAATGGTGATCAATGCAATTAATGATGGTGCCTTTGCACTTCAGCACCGAGACCACGGTTCAACAACTGGCTGGGGTGAACCTGATTTCCAGAGTGCCGACATCAACCAGTTGACAAACACCGAAGACAATGAATTTGTATTTGTTTTCTCAATCAACTGCCTGACCGGAAAATACAACATGAGCGGTGAATGCTTCACTGAAAAATTCCACCGTCATACTTCTGGTGGCCAAAATGCAGGTGCACTTGGTGTAATTGCAGCCTCAGAAGTTTCCTATTCATTTGTAAACGATACTTACGTTTGGGGTATGATGGACAACATGTATCCTGATTTTATGCCCGATTACGGTGCACCTGTTGATGAGCGTGGATTCCTTCCAGCCTTTGGTAATGCCGCTGGTAAATATTTCCTCCAGCAAAGCGACTGGCCGTACAATACCAATAATAAAGAGGTAACTTATCATCTTTTCCACCAGCATGGTGGCGCATTCATGCAGGTTTATACTGAGGTTCCGCAGGAACAAAATGTTACACATAACCCGATCCTTTACAGTGGCGAAAGCACATTTACCGTTGTGGCCGATGCAGGTGCCTTTATTGCACTTACGGTGAATGGGGAAATCATCGGAACAGCACTTAGCTCAGGTGGTGCCAACAATATCACCATCGATCCGCAGCTTCCTCCCAACGTAATGGTTGTAACTGTTACCAAACAGGATTATTTCCGTTACCAGGCCAATGTTGATGTTATTCCACCAACCGGACCTTATGTGGTTGGTGATTCTTATGAAATTAACGATCCTACAGGAAATAACAATGGTATGCTTGATTATGGTGAAGCTGTAACTTTGGATTTGACTGTTAAAAATGTTGGTGTTGAAACTGCCAGCAACGTAACTGTTACCATGACCACTTCTGATCCTTACATCACCATTACTGATGGAACTGAGAATTTTGGTAATGTGGCACCTGATGCTACCGTAACCATTGCAAATGCTTTTGCCCTTGAAGCAGACGAAAATATTCCCGATGGCCACATGGCTACCCTCGAATTGAGCTCAACTGATGGTACAGAAGTTTGGGAAAGCTACCTTTCAATTGAAGGCCATGCTCCCGAACTCAAATTTGTTGAATACATCATTGATGACGGTGGTAATGGTATCCTTGATCCGGGCGAAACAGCACCAATGGTTGTAACGGTTGAAAATAGCGGTACTGCCGATGCATACAATGTAATGGCAGAGCTCGTAGCCAGCGATCCTTATGTATCGGTGCTCACCACCACACCTCAGGAAATTGGTGACCTTTCTGCATCAAATACCGGAACAGCTACATTTACAGTAAATGCCAGCTCCAGTGTTCCTGCCGGTTATGTTGCAACACTCAATCTCGACCTGACTGCTGCAATGGGTGTTAGCCAATCCGATGAACTTTCACTTTTATTCCCAGATTATTGCTATCCTTCAGCAAGCTGCTCATGGGGTGATGGCTTCACAGGTTTTGCTCTTGAGCAAATTGATAATATGAACAATGGCTGTAGCGATGATGGTTATGGTGATTTTACTGATATGGTTGCTGAACTCGAAGCAGGCCAAACTTATGAAGTTACCTGGTCAACAGGCTATAGCAATCAATATGCCTGCCTCTGGATTGACCTGGATGACGACAAAGAATTTGAAGTTGATGAAATGCTGATTGAAGACTTTAACCTCTCAAATTCAGGACAGAACTACACCACAACATTTACAGTTCCTGCCGGAGAATATGCCGGTGAAAAAAGAATAAGAATTCGTGCAAACTGGCAAAACTCTGCTGCCAGCCCATGCGAAAGCTGGTCGTATGGTGAAACCGAAGATTATACAGCTTCATTCGGCGAACAACAGTTTTACAACCCGCCACAAAACATGAGTGCAACTGTAGTTGGAAACGACGTAACATTAACATGGGAGGCACCTGAACCAATGGCCAAAAATGTTGAAGGATATAATGTGTATATGGATAGTGAAATGGTTGCCGCAATGGTTACCAGCCTTTCTTATATGTATGAAGACTGCCCCGATGGAAGCCACTGGTTCTCTGTATGCGCAGTTTATGCAGGTGGTGGTGAGTCAGGTATGGCAACTCCATGTCATGTAGAAATTGGTAACATGCAGGGTAAACTCCAGGGCTTTATTCGCAACGCAATCACCAACCAGGCTATCTCAACAGCATGGGTAACTGCACTCAACTCCGATTATGGTGCGGTATCTTATAGCACTCCATTTGGCGACCACTATTCGCTGCATCTCGGTGGAGGTGAATACAACATTGTTTGTGCTGCTGCTGGATATATGCCTGTTACACACAACGGTATTTATGTTCCTGAAGGAGCAACCAAAACCATCAACTTCTACCTGTATCCTGATACTGAAGTAGGTGGCGGATCAATTGAAATGCTTACCGGAATAAATGAAAGCAATTTCGAAACCCTTTCACTTTATCCGAATCCTGCCAAGGAGGAAGTAAATATCACAGTAAGCGGAGTAATTGAATCTGTGAAGATCATGAATAACATGGGCCAGGTAGTATTCAATCGTGAAGTGAACGAACAGGAACTCAACATCAACACCAGTGGCTATATGAAAGGTGTTTATTTTGTTGAGATTAAAACTGATAAAGGGATCAGTGCTGAAAAGCTGATTATCAAATAAATCGAAATAATGAAACAAATAACAGGGGGCTTCAGCAATGGAGCTCCTTTTTTTATGTCTTGATATTGACTTCTACCAAAAAGGGAAAACTTTATTTTTGCCAATCGAAATTCAAGGTAAATATGATCAGACCAAATCTTTTCGCAGCTTTATTGATTTATCAGGTGTTTGGTTTTTTGTGCAGCGCTCAGTCGTTTACCACACCTGCTGGTGAGCAACCAAAAATTGCCAATCCAATCCTCAGGGGCTTTAATCCTGATCCTTCCATCGTTCGTTTTGAAGATGATTATTACATCGCCACTTCTACCTTCGAGTGGTTTCCGGGCGTGCAGATTCATCATTCCAGAGATTTGGTAAACTGGCAGTTAATCGGACATCCCTTAGCCAGGAAATCTCAATTGGATATGGCGGGAAATGCAGGATCAGGAGGGGTGTGGGCACCCTGTCTGAGTTATGATGACGGTTTGTTTTATCTGATCTACTCCAATGTGAGAAATCTTTCAGGTGGATTTGTGGACGTGGACAATTACCTGGTAACTGCTATTAACATCAACGGTCCATGGTCGGAGCCTGTATTTTTAAATAGCGGAGGTTTTGATCCAACCATGTTTCATGATACGGATGGCCGCAAGTGGTTGCTGAACATGATTTGGGATTTCCGGTCAGAAAATAAAAGCGGGGGCATATTAATTCAGGAATACGATCCGGTGCAAAAGAAACTCATCGGAAAACAAGAACTGATTTTTAAAGGAACAGCGTTTGGCGGTACGGAAGCACCACACATTTATAAGCATGGCGGCTATTATCATTTGATGACAGCCGAAGGAGGCACTGGCTATAATCATGTAGTTACCATGGCAAGGTCGAAAAATATTCACGGGCCATATGAACCGGATCCCGGCAACCCAATCCTTACATCAAGAAATGATTCCACACTGGCCCTTCAAAAAGCAGGTCATGCTTCACTGGTTCAAATTCCCAATGGTGACTGGTTTATCACGTACCTGGTTGGGCGGCCACTGCCGGAAACAAAACAATGTAATCTTGGGCGGGAAACTTCAATTCAGCGTTGTTTTTGGAATGAGGATGGCTGGCTCAGGATGGCCAATGGCAGCAATACCCCGGACCTTGTGGTTGAGGCACCCGGATTTCCTGAATTTAAAATCCCCGAACCTGAAGAAGTTTATGAATTTGATGATGATACTTTGCAGGTACATTTTAACACTTTGCGCGAACCATTTGATCCCTCCTGGGGGAATCTTACCGAAAGGCCGGGATTCCTTCGCCTTTATGGCCGGCATTCGCCAACTTCAAGATTTAACCAGAGCCTGGTTGCAAGAAGATTACAGCATTTCTGGACGAATATCGAAACCTCCCTTGAATTTAATCCCACGGATTTCCGTCAAATGGCAGGACTGATAAGCGTTTACAATGAAAAGAATTTTATTTACCTGAGAATTAGCTACAATAACGACATTGGACGCAATGTGGCTGTGATCAAAGTCGACCGCGGAAAACCCGAAATATCTCAATTGGTGGATATCCCTGATGAAGGCACAATTCATCTCAGGGCAAGCTACTTTTATCAAAAACTTAAACTGTTCTGGTCGAACGATGGAACCATGTGGAAACAGGTGGGTCCAACCTATGATGCCGGAAAATTATCAGACGAATATTGCAGGGGATTTACCGGTACTTTTGTGGGGATGAGTGTGAATGATATGACCGGGCAAAAAATCCATACCGATTTCGATTATTTCAGGTATAAAGAGAAACACCGTTAGCCTTCGGCAAGATAATCTGATCCTTTCATCTACCTTTGTCCTAAAATGTGTAAACATGCAAAAATATCACATCCATAAACTGATCATATTTCTTTGGCTGGCCATTGTTGTTTCGGCTTGTTTGAGACCGGAAAACCCAAATGAGGACAAGGATACCAAAACAGTTTCTCCAAATAATATTTCAAACCGGACAGTAGATCAGCAAATCCAACCTGACAATTCGGAAAAACCTGAAAAAACAGGTGGTGAGAATGATACACAGGGAAGTCTTCGGCAAATGCTCACCCAGAACAAACCCTTTATCCTGCATGTGCCGCCTCAACTTGATCCTGAAAAAAACCATCCTGTAATTTTCATTTTCGATCCGCATGCCCGAGGCAGTTTGCCGGTAAACAAATACAGCAATCTGGCAGATGAGTTTGGTTTTGTGCTCATAGGTTCAAATCAATCAATGAACAATCAGCCCATCGAGGATGGCTTAAAATATTATTATGCCATGAAATCAGGGATTGAAAAGGAGGTTGCCATTGATGCCGGACGTATTTATACCATGGGCTTCTCAGGGGGTGCAAGGGTTGCCGTTTCAATCGCCATACAGAACAGTGAAGTGCAGGGTGTGATTGGATGTGGTGCAGGATTTCCGGCGGTAACGCAAGTTCCTCAACCGGATTTTTATTATTTTGGGATAGTTGGGTATGAGGATTTTAATATGGGTGAGCTGATCAACAACGACCGGTTACTGGCCCGTTCAGGTTTTGAGAATGAACTGGTGATTTTTGATGGCGGCCACAAGTGGCCATCCGAAGAAATTATGCGCGAAGCTTTTCTAGCCCTGGAAATCGATCATCTGGCAAAATCAAGCGCACAAAAACAATCTATCATCAACCAGGCAATTGATTATTACAGCGTTGCCATTGGAACCTTTACATCTGAAGACCGCTATTTTGATGCTGCTGAAATGGCCGACCGAGCCGCATCAGTTTTAAGCAGGATAGGTTATGCTGATGATTTTAAATCACAAGGGCGGAATTTTAAGAAAAATCCTGCATACCGACAGGACCTTTCAGCAATGGTTAAAACAATGGAAAAGGAACCCGGCCTGCAAAACAGCTACATGGCTGCATTTAATGACAAAGATGCGGAATGGTGGAAGGCTGAGATAACCATTTTAAAAACTCCGGTAGATGAAGTATTTGACCAGCGTTTAAATAAGCGCCTTGAATCCTTTGTCGGGCTGATGGCTTACATGCAATCCACAAAAGCCATTGCAGATGACAACCTCGATATTGCACAAAAATCGCTTGACATTTACAGGCTGATCGAACCGGTTAATCCTGAGCATGCCTATCTCGGGGCGGTGGTATCGATGAAACTTGGTGATGAAAAAACTGCCTTAGGATACCTTGAGCAGGCCGTTGTTTTGGGATTTAATAACATAGAACGCCTGCAAAAGGAAGAGGTATTTGATGATTTTGCAGGAAAGGACGAAATTATTGGATTAATTCAGGGCACACCCTAACTTCTCATAGGTATAACTTTATTCCCTAAAAATTACTTCAAGCACTGTTTGCCCAACCACTTTTAACGTGGCGGGGTCAATCTGTTCCAGGTTATCATTCACGGTATGCCAGTGATCATAAAATGTACCATTGGTCGATTCAGGATCAAGGTGGATGATGTTGATCATAGGGATTTTTGCGATCTTATTTACAAAATAATGGTCATCGGTTATGTAACCACCCTTCTCGTAAATAAAATAATCATCGTACCCGATTTCGCCGGCGATAGCCCACACTTTTTTGGTGATATCAGGGGCGTAATACATCGAAAAACCTTCCAAGGGAAAGACAGCATCGTTTGCGCCAACCATATCCAGCAAAACTCCAAACTGCGCCGAATATGCGGGAATATGCGGATTTCTGGACCAAAACTGTGAACCAAGGCCCCATGTATCGGTTGATTGATTGGTTTGGTTATCCTGCGGAGGGCCGTAATCTTCCAGGTCAAAAAGGATAATGTCGATACCAACATCAGGTTTTTGGTTGCTCAGTTGCCGCGCAATTTCAATAAGCACACCCGTTCCGCTGGCACCATCATTTGCCCCGTCGATGGGTGTTTGATGGTTTGCTGCATCCTGATCATGATCGGCATAAGGCCGTGAATCCCAATGTGCTCCCAAAAAAATCCTTTTCCGCTTTTCAGGGTTGAAACTGGCTATGATGTTTTTCCCATCAAAAATTTTGTTGTTGTAAACGCGGGATTTAAATTCCTGTACCATTACATCGTCTGCATATTTTCCCAGTGTCTGTTCCAGCCATAACGCACACGCAGCATGGGCTTCCGATCCCGGAACACGTGGCCCGAAAGTAAGTTGCTTTTCAACAAAGAAATACGCCGAATCAACATTGAAATCAGGTGTTTTGATCTTTTTATCCTGGTTTTCCTTTTTTGGTTTTGAAGTTGTTGAGCCTGGTTTTTTGGTATCTCCACAAGAAATGAAAAACACCAAAAGCATAAAAAAAACAGGAAGAAATTTAACAGAAAAAAAGCCCGGAAGAAATAATTTGCCGGGCTTAATATTTTGCTTTGCGAAAATCATGATGAGTGATTCTTAAATTAGTGAAGATTTTTCGCCAAATTTATTCGAAAAAACAAAAGTCTCCATATTTTTTCTTTC
>CAYNDN010000019.1:12211-22167 GCA_964395075.1 uncultured Lentimicrobiaceae bacterium
CCTTTCCTGGGTTTCAAGTTTTTGGAGGTTGGGATGAAGCACCTTATAATCGCCAATATTGCCGATAGCAAATGCCGAAATCGATTCAAAACCTTCCGGGATATCAAAAATTTTATTTGCCTTTTCACGGTCAAAACCACCCATCTGGTGAACAAACAAGCCATCGTGAGTAGCCTGGAAACTCAGGTGTGCCATCGCCTGGCCAACATCGTAGCTGTACCAGTCATTCGGTTTGCCTTTCGAGGTATTTTTTTGTCCGATGGTGATCCCTGCCAACGGTGCGGTTTTCACCCAAAGCTGATTGAACTCAACCAGGGTTTCAAAAATTTTATCGTAGGTTTCGTCTCCCTGTTGGCCAATGATAAACGACCAGGGCTGCTCGTTGCTGGCGGATGGTGACCAGCGGGCTGCTTCAAACATTCGCTGTATTTTTTCTTTTTCTATTTTTTTGCCATCAAAAGCCCGAGGACTCCAGCGCTTTTCAAGGAGCTCATGAATAGAATAGTTGGTATTTGCGTTTTTCTTCATCATATCATTTTATTTAATTAAAAAAGCCCCATCTGAAGGGGCTTTATGTTATGACTGTTCGTTTTAAATTTAGTGCTTCGACAGGTATTCTGAAACGCCTTCATGTGATTCCTTCATACCCTCATCGCCTTCGTGCCAATCAGCCGGGCATACTTCACCGTTTTCTTCAAAAAACTGGAGTGCATCAACCATGCGAAGTGTTTCCTTAACACTGCGGCCAAGCGGCATATCATTCACAACCTGATGGCGCACAACACCTTGCTTATCGATCAGGAACAATCCGCGGTAAGCAACCGGTGCACCGTCAAATTCCATTTCTCCGTCTTCGTTGTAGTCATACTCACCGGCAAGCACATCATAATTTTCAGCAATTGCTTTTGAAAGGTCCGAAACCAACGGGTATTTTACGCCTTTGATACCACCGTCTTTTTTTTCGGTGTTGAGCCAGGCCCAATGCGAAAATTTCGAATCGATGGAACAACCAACAACTGCTACATTGCGTTTTTCAAATTCTTGGATGTATTCCTGGAAAGCCAGGATTTCAGTCGGGCAAACAAAGGTAAAATCGAGCGGATAAAAGAAAAATACAACATACTTCTTTCCGATATACTGCTCAAGAGTGAACTTTTCAACAAAATCGCCACCGTTAACAACAGCTTCGGCTTCAAACAGAGGGGCTTTTCTTCCAACTAATACTGACATAAAATTGTGTTTTCTATTTTGTTAATAAATTGTTTTTCAAAATGTTTGCAAAAGTAAATGGATTTGAGCCGCTTACAACTTAAAATAAGTTAATTTGTGGCAAGTCACCCTGTTAATCATACTTGCATCCCCTGCGGTATGTCAACCGGTGAATCCTGCTCTCGCCATATTTATTCACCGGTTGACTGTTATTGAAGAACAAGTTTTTTCACCAAATTCCTTTCTCCGGGTTTTATTTTCAGATAATAAATACCCTTTGGGTGGCTGCTGAGGTCAATGGTAAAATCCTTCCCGAAATGCGCTCCCTTTTCAATGGCATATCCATAAACATTCGTAATCATCCACTTTATCTGATCCGGGCTGCCCCCTTCGGTTCCTGAAGTACATTTAACATGAAAGATTCCATTGGAGGGATTAGGGTAAACAAAAACTTTATCTGCGATGATTTGTAAACCCTCTACAGAACTTGTGTTCATTTGCTTAAATGCCGATAAACCCTGATGCCTGAAAATGTTATCATTAGGCATTGTTTCATCAAAATCCACATCAACAGGATACTTCGTGCCGGTTTTCGGATTGTACAGGCCCACCTGCATTTGCATACCTTCTGCCATACCCTCAATGGAATTTGTGGATGGGTCATCCCCAAAAACAGTTATCGCGAAAGGTGATGTACCGGCCTGGCCTGATATGCCATAAATCCGTCCGAATTCATCCTGAACGGTGATCAAAAAATCATCAGGAATTTTTTGTGCAACATGGGCCGGAACTGCAATGGTATGCGTAACCGGTGAATATAAAATGGTTCCCCAAACTGTGTTCATTGAAGCCTGCAAGCGGCCTGACTTCATCACCGGAATATCCTGGCAATTGGGGAATCCCAATTCCACATCTGTCTCAATCCTGATTTCATAAGCCTGTCCGGGCTGAAGCTCCTGAAGTGTGAAGATTCCCGCTTCCGGCCACCAGACCTCCGTGCCGAGCAACTCTTTTACAATGGTGATTTTGTCAGCCTCCGGTCCAAAAAGTTCATCGCAATTCACCGGGCATCCCGAGATCACCGGAAGGTAGTGCCAGTTGCCTTCCTGAACAAATAGGTTAAGCAAACTGTCGGTAATTGGTGCGCCGCATATTTGGATGGTTGCTTCCGCAGAAGTTTTCATCACATAACCTGATTGCGTGTCCCAGTCGCCAACCGTATTGATACCGCCTGAAGGCCAGTAAATTGAATTAAGATTCTTGAAAATCACCAGGTTATTCTGCATGGGCGCAATTAGTCCGGCAACATCCTGGTCAAAAGGCTCGATAAACAGGGATAGGTCATTCCAGTTTTCGGCCAGTTGGAATTGCTGACAAAGCTGTGTTTGCAGGTTCAACAATCCCGAAAACCCAAACGGCTGAAATATTCCTGAAGATTCAGGCATCAACGGATCGTAAGTGGCGAGGGCATCCCAGGTGTTTTGGGTGTCGCAATCGTAAACTTTCCAAAGCATTGGTTCATCCACCGCAAACCCGTCTTTTTCATCCGTCAACAGATCATCACCAAAAGCTGTAACCTGAACGTTTCCGGTGCCGGGCCACTGCACATATCCGCCACATTGTTCCTCTCCATTATCATCAAGGAAAAACACCCCGATAAAATCACCTTCAGAAAGCGGCTCACCAAATATTTCAGGATTTGCCGACAACGGGATCACAATGGTGTGGAAGTTAGGTGTGGAAATATACGTCCACCCCGGGTTGCAGGAATTGTCGATTCCTGAAAAATCCTGGTCATAGATATTAACTCTGGCCTCCGGAACAGATAGTTCAGGCGGATCGAAAAACCAGTTATTTTTTATTGGGATGATGGTTCCACTCCATGCATAAGGCACTTGCGCTACAAATTCTCCATTGGCATTCGTGAAAACAGGAGACAGACCGACCGGGGTTAGTTCAACGTTTTCCACGGGCAGTCCGGTTTCGCTGTTCACGATGCGTCCACTGATGGAGACTTCTACTAAGGAATCTTCAAAAGAAAACGGTGGGAATTCCACGCGGAAGCTGTCTGTTTCATTCAGCAGCGTAACGGCATAAGCAAAGCCAGGCTCCAGCAAATCGAACTCCGCGTTTCCCGGCGTCCAGGTCTTCAGGTTACTCCAGTTGTAAATGGACTGGATTTTTTCGAGATGTCCTGCAAAGAGAGTTTCAATGGTAATGGGCTGATCGTTCAAAACGGGTAAATAGGTTACCTGCTTGTTGAGATGCACCTGCTTATTTTCTAAAAAATCTCCGTAAACCGGCAGGCATGCGGGCGGATTAGCAAAATTGGCCATATATCCGGTAGCCGACCAGTTGCCTATTTGGTTGATCCCCGAAACCGGATTGTAGGTGTTGTTGTATTGATCGCGGATGATCAGGAGGTTATTTTCTACCGGTTCAAGCACCACCGGTAACGTTTTTTCCGAAAGGTCGATATAAGATGAAATTCCCCGCCATCCTGACTGGGAAGCCGGTATAAGCTGGGCGGGAATATGAACTGTTTGGTATGCCGAAATTTGTATCATACAGCCATCCGGGGCCTGTGCGGTGAAGATCAGGTCAACCCAGCCATTGATTTGATCCTGAGTTCCGAGGTTATAATTTGTTGCCGCTGAAGCACTATCGTCAAAATATCCGTCACCTGAGGTAAGCCAATGAAATGAAACTGCATTTTCCACTTCAGCCGATATGGCCAATGGAAGCCACTGGTTAGATATGAAGTCAAAATCCGAACAATCCAGCCATATTTCCGGCTCCAGGTTAATTTCGGGATCAGGAAGTACCATAAGCGTAATACAGTTGGAAACCGCTACTGTACATCCATTCAGTGGCATGGCCTGAAGGCAGAGTTCCACCTGTTGGTTTGCCAGGTCCTGAGGCCCGGGTATATAGTAAGTTAAGGGCGAAGCAGGATCGCCAAAAACTCCATCTCCTGAAGTGCTCCAGCTTACGCTGCTATGATTTTCTGCTATGGCAGTTACTTCAACAATCGTGGAAGCACATAAGTTTGTGCCCGTGGGAGGGTCGGTTATGATAACAGCTGCCTCCGGTATCAGGGTGAGGTTGATGCAATCTGTTGCTGAAGTTGTGCATGGATTCAAAGGGAAAGCAGCCAGGCATAATTCAACCACCTCCGGATCATCAGGATCAGGATGGTAAGTGGCGTTGATCTCGTTCCCATTTTCGAAATACCCGAGACCATTGGTAGTTGTCCATTGGAGGGTTGAAAAGCTGGAGGCATCCGCCAAGGTGATCTGGTAATTTTCGTTTGCACAGCCTGTGGCATCACCGCCTGCACTCACCTCCGGAGGTTGTAATACGGTTATTGTGACCTGGTCGGAGATTGGCCCACACCCAAATTCTGATTCAACGGTGGCCGTAAAAGTTGTTGATTCCGTGATGACAAAGGGTTCACCGTTAGTGACATCATGATCCCAGCTCAACGTTCCCTGTCCAAAAGAAGCGCTAAGGATGATCTCCGCCCCTGTGCAAACAGTCTGGTCATTGCCTGCATTTACAAATGGTGGCGGATAAATGGTTACAGTTTTTAAGATGCTGTCGATACAGTCTTCGCGGTTAACAACAATCAGTTTCACCTGGTACTGACCGGTATCTGCAAAAGTATGGAACACATTTCCGGAGCCTCCGGTAATTTCCGGAGAGCCATCGCCGAAGTTCCAGTTGTATTCGGCCTCAGATAGTATGCCTGTGGAATAGTCTTCAAACTCAGCCGGCAGCGAAGCACAACCTGCCATGAGATCAAAATCAGCCACTAACTGCCCGCAACCCAGTTCAAAAGTGTGCACATTGGTCAGGCTCCACTTTCCGCTTTCATCTTTTGCACGCACATAAAGATGATTTTCGCCCAGCGGCAGGTCACACACATCGGCGATGAAAGCCTGGTTCTGGATATTTGGGCCAGGTACGAAAGTAAGCGTAGTTCCGTTGCCTTCACCCGGATCGTCGTTAAAGAAATATTCAATCTTTACGATATCCTGTTCCGGTGTAACCAAATCTTCTTTATAAAAGGATTTTACATTGGTCAGGCTTCTTTTACCGGATGCGTCTTCCGCGCGAATATATAAACGGTGAAACCCATTATACAGTTCCGATATATCCACATCAAAAACAATAGTAGCTACCGGAGTTCCAGGTGTCACCGGAATTTCGATACCCAGGCCAAACCCAGGATCTTCATCAAAGAAATATTCCAGGTAGGTAATGTCCTGATGGGTTTCTTCACGGGTTTCCAGAAAAATGGTTTTAATCCCACAGAGGCTCCACTGGTTATAGAGGTCTTTTACCCTGACATATAAAAAGTGAAAGCCTTTTTCATATCCTGTCATATCTACCGAAAAATCCAGCCCGGAAATGTTTGGCGATGGCATCAGGGCAATTTCGCTTCCGTTGCCCTTTCCGGGGTCTTCATTTAAAAAATATTCTGCATACACGATATCGGCTGTTTCAGGATATACTGTTTCTTTATAAATGGGTTTTTGATTTGAAAAACTCCACAGGCCGTTGGCATCCTTTGATCTGAAATATAAATAATGAAATCCATTGGGCATGTCTGAGATGTCCACCACCACATTTATGCTGTCAGTATTTGGTTCCGGGCTTAAACTTACCTGAGCACCATTTCCCGGACCGGGATCGTTGCCGGTAAAATATTCAAGGTAAACGATATCGGCCGGCTGTGTATAAACGGTTTCTTTATAGAACGATCTGATATTCGAAAGGCTCCATATACCTGCGCTGTTTTTTGCCCGAATATACAGGTAGTTAAATCCATAATCCAGCGATGATATATCCACACTGAAACCGAGGCTGTCGATTTGCGGGGAAGCATCAACCAGTACGGAAGTTCCGTTGCCGTACCCAGGGTCGCTGTTGAGAAAATACTCAACATACACAATGTTGCTGTCAGCTACCATGGCGATTTCCGGAGGGCCGGGAAACCCTGTCGGAAATGCACGGGAGATAAGCAGCAAGCAACCCAGGATGTTTAAGATCATGTGTTTCGCCATAATTTCTCCTGATTTATGTCATGGTTCAATGGTCGGGCAAATTAATTATTGGATTTCACACTGATCTCCACTTCGATCTGCTGATTCTGGTAATCGATGTCATGATTAAATTCGTAAACAGATGGAATGGGTGGGATGCCCGAAAGCACGTAAGGGAAATTCCCGTCAAAAGCACCGCAATCGATCCCTCCGACGCCTGCTCCTTTGGCCGGCGAAAATTCCTTAAGCTGCCACTGTCCGTCATTGCTACCCTCGTTTACAAACACACTCTCCATGGTAATGTTGCTCTGGTTTCCGTTTTCGTTGCCAAACTGTGTGCTGTTGCTAATGTTGTTATGCCAGGTGCAATTGGTCATTGTAAGGTTGCCATCGCGCCAGATATTGTTGTTCAGTGTTGAGTTATTGATATAACTGTGGCCGTATATAACGTTGTTTGCTATGAGCCCTGAAAATCCGGATGATAAAACCAACGCGCGGTGTTCTGAATCCAGATCGGCGGATTTGATTAGGTTATTACTTATAATCACATTGTTAACGCCGTTTTTTTCGCTCTTAATCACCTCCGACTCGGGATATGGATAAGAATGGGTGTAAAATGTATTTTCAATATAATTTCCCCTGATGATAATGTTGCTGATATTGTCGGCATTGAAAATGATGGATGCTGATGATTCGGTGTTGTACGAAACATAGTTACGCTGGATCACGATATCCGAGGTGCGCACGGAGATGTAATAAATCTGACAGCCCTGTATCACCGACCCTTCGCTGCCGGGATTAAAGGTTACCACATTCAGTTTTGAGTAATTGATGTCGGCCTGTGTTTCAGGGTTTTGGTTGGTAAAATACCCGTTTCCGATAATCACAAGTTTTTTGCTGAGGGAAAGATCGCCATAAGCAGTGGCCGATGGTTCAAGGTAAAGCGTGTCGCCGGGGTTTGCCGAACTGTGGGCAACGGTTACCGAAGAAAAATCGGCCGAAACGCCTGATGTGTTGTTAACGCGCCATACGGTGCCATTGGCAAATAAACTGACAAACAAAGCGATGCATAAAATGATAATGGTTCTTTTCATAATTGTAAAATTTTTATGTGAATTGATATTTTCTTGAAGGTTAGGCATTTGCGAGATGTATTTTTCGAATTTACATGTTCATAAAAAAGGTTTATGGTTTTGGTTACCGGTTTCAAAAATAGCAAATTCTGTATGATTTCATAATCGATCTGCAGTTTTTATCATTGGCTTTTTTTGGGAGCAGTAAATGAATAGCCGGACTATAAAAAAAGCCACTTCAGCAAATGGCAGAATATCAGGGTCATTCACCAGGTTAATTACTGCTATGGATAACCCTGCTTGTTAAAAGCCCGGTTCCTATATTCCGCAAAATTTCACCGGGTGCCTGATCGTCGTATGCTTAATTTTGATTATCGGTATATCAGCTCATAAGTAGGCATAGGTGTGGTAAACCGCAGGATGAATGTGATGGTTCCACCTTCCGGGATTGGGATATCGCTTCCGTCCTGAACCAGCGTTTCACCATCGGGTGGATAAATTGAACCTAAATTGGTTTCCCATGCATCGTTGGCCCGGAACTTAAACCGCTGGTTTTCAGCAGCGGGAATATTTTCTGCTGTAACCGATAATTCCTGTGTTTCAATATCCCATTCCATATCGATGTCTTCAGCCCAGCCAAGCCATTCACCAATCACGCCCCAGTTTTCCGGATAGTATGACCAGGTGAGATTTTCGATGTCAACTTCGAGCCTGTAACCTCCGGATTGGGGAACACTCAGGTTGTTCGCTCCGGGATCGGTATCAAGCATACCTTCTCCGCCATATCCGTAAACGGTATAATCCCAGCTTGGCGCTGAAGTAAATTTAAATTCCAGCGTTCCACCTTCGGGAAAAGAGATATATCCGGCATATACGGCGTCACCATTGAAATCATATATCATGGGGGCTTCCGATGGGTCCCATCCCTGGTAATCGCCGGGTACATAAAGTTTGCCCGGCGAAGTTTCAAAAGTCAGGGTTTCTTCGCTGTAAGCAATGCCTTCAGAATTTGTTGCCCAGGTCCTGACATAATATTCCGTACCCGGCGATAAATTGGCCATTAAGCCGGAATAGACGCCAGTGCCATGCCCACAGTTGGTCGTATCATTCACGATAGTGGGTTCCGGAGATAAACCCCAGCATACACCACGAGCTGTAACTTCAGCCCCGCCATTGTGGGTTACCTCTCCTTCGCAAATTGCCGCAGTGTCGGATAAGATCAGTATTTCGTTGATGGTTACTGTAGGCAGGTTATACTCCGGAAGCGGAATCAACTCAAAGGTATAGCCTGTGCTTTCATAAGGAGCATCTGTTCCCTCAAAAATAAAATAATTTGCTGCATAAACTGAATAGTGTAGCGTGTCGCCCGGATTAAAATCAAAACTGGTAATATATCTTGCTGATTTTATTTTTGCAGTTTGCCCGGTATATTTTATGGATGCCTGATTTTGCGACATACTTATCAGTTTGGTGGTCTTAGAGGTTTGGCCATCTGAAACGGAAACAAAGCAAAGTTTGTGATGCCCTGCAGATACTTCTATCAGGTGGCTGCCCGGATTGAACTCCCGGCTCATTCTAAATAATATCTCACCATATATGCCTTGCAAATTAACATCAAGTTGTTGCCTGTCGAAAACATGAATAGTTATGGTTGAACTACCATAAAATGGGTTTGGATAACCGGGTTCCAGTTCAAATTTTTCAGATCCACGCGTTCCGGGTTCCGTAATGCCTGTCCAATGCAGGGTAATTTCAGGTGCCGGACCATAAATCGTCATTGTGTCCTGCTGGCTCATGTTTTGGATTACTACACTGTCGATTGGAACATTTTGCAGGGTTACTGAATCGTAGGCCGAAAAATACAGGGTTAGTTCGTTTGTTTGTGAAAAGGAAAACATAGTTGCTGTAACCAGCATGGCAAATCCCAATATACAGGATTTACTGATTTGGGAATTAAGTGTAATAATTTTCATGGCGTAAAAGTTTTTGGCAAAAATAATAGTTTGTGACAAGTCAACCGGTGAATTATTCTCGCGTACTAATTATTCACCGGTTGACTGGCTAATCCCGAAGGTGTTAAAAGTCACCCGGTGAATCATGCTCGTGCACTATTTATTCACCGGTTAACTTTTATTGCAACACCAGTTTCCTCACACTTTGCAATCCTCCCTGTGTTATTTTTAAGTAATAAATCCCTGTAGTTTGATCTTTGATGTCGATTTGAAAGTCACCTGTTCCTTCCTTTTGAAGAATCAACTGTCCCTGGGCGTTGAAAAGGTTTGCAGAAAAAGGTTCCTGCTGAATCGGCAACTGAATGTTGAATCTTCCGTGTGACGGGTTTGGTGCGACCGATATTTCCGGTTCTTTTTGTTCTTCAATGCCGATGGGGATTTCCCAGCTATAGTTTGGGAATTCAACTGTAAACGGGTCATTTCCCATTTCCAGAATCACCAGATAGGCAAGCCCGTGTTTTAAATAATCAAATGTTGGATTGTCGGGAGTCCAGATCAGGGAGTCTTTCCAATCGCGCAGTTCAAATATTTTATTGATGTTATCACCAAACAAGTCTTCAATATTTACCAATTGATCAGTAAATACCGGCAGATATGTATATGGATATTCCAGG
>CAYNDN010000020.1:0-7281 GCA_964395075.1 uncultured Lentimicrobiaceae bacterium
TTGATAAAGACGGAAGAAAATATACAACAATACCACTTCACGCGCCCGGCGAAACCGCAAACGGAAATACCGGCAAAGAATGGAAAGGAATTAAACCGCCAAAAGGTCGTCATTGGCGAAGCGACCCTGCTGTTTTGGAAGAATGGGATAAACAGGGGCTTATTGAGTGGTCGGCAAACGGCGTGCCTCGCAAAAAAATTTTTCTTGACGAAAAGGACGGCAAAAAAATGCAGGATATTTGGGAGTTTAAAGACAGAGGGCTTTCTTATGTGGATTACCCAACTCAAAAGAATTTTGAATTACTAGAGAGGATAATTAGAAACTCTTCAAACGAGGAATCGTTAGTATTAGATTGTTTTGCAGGTTCTGGAAGTACTTTACAAGTAGCTCATAAGTTAGGTCGCAAGTGGATTGGTATTGATAATTCTACCCATTCACTTGAAGTCATTAAGAAGACCTTTTCAGAAGACAAAATTGATTACGAATTAATGGAATATGTTCCGCTTGATTAAAGGAATGATTCAAGATATTCCTCTAATAGTAAAGAGCTAATTATGTCATATTCGGATTCTTGAACTTGAACAGCAGCTTTGAAATTTATTATTGCGTCATTTGTTTTTTTTATCGCCCAAGGGAAGCCATCAATTATTCCGACTCTTATCACATTGCCTCTTTGATTTCTACAAAAGTCAAGGACTTCAACAACTTGTTTATCTTGATTCCCTCCCGGTGAACCAATCCATTTCGCTTCACCTACAATGTAGGTTTTGTTAACTTTCACAACCAAATCAGGTCTTTTCTTAAGGTCTTGATGAAGTTCATCATTTACAAAATTTTTCCCGTCTTCTTCTGAAGAATTTAGGATGAATATACCTGTTCGGGATTCACGAAATTCGTCAAGATTTAACATCTCAAAATTATTTCTTAACCAAGCAGTAAACATTGGTCCCATTTGAGTGTTGAGCTTAGGCGCCGATTCGAGCCGAATAACAGTTTCTTCTGCAGTCATAGCATATAATGAATCTGCAATCCTTTGTATTTGCCTCGGATTATTTTGAAGGCAGCCTTTGATGTTTTTTATCAAAAACCAAAGTGGCTCATCATAAGGAAATTTAACTTCTGCTTGAAGAATTTCTATTAGTTCTCTGGTTCTACGTCCTTGATGAGCAGAAATAATTTTTCTTCGCAAGCTGTTTTCTATTCTTTCAGGTCGAGCAGTTTGCAGAGGATAAACTTCAAGAATATTGTCGAGGTATGGAGTGGTTTCAAATAGTTCTATACTTCTTAATACCCAGTCGTTAAGTTCTTCTCTTTTGTTTTCTATATCTATAGTTCTGTCCATGTGTAAAAATTGCTATTTTTTCTCATTTTTAAATGGCACACTATACTTCTGCAAATGCACCACTCCGTTTATTTCTCCTTTATCATATAATTGGCCAATTCCACAAAGCCAGATAAAAATCTGTGTTTTGCGTTTGTAAGCATTTACAAGCGTTTTCAAACAACTTTCTTTTGTGATGCTTTTGTGAAGACTGCTCATTATCTGATAATTTCTATGGGGCTAAATTAAAACATTTGTATATCCAAACCAAAAACCCTGTCACAACCTTTCCGGCTGTAATAAACCTCAGCTTCTAAAAAATCTTTACCTTCGAAGTCAAAATACAAACTATGAAAAGAAAGCAATACATCATTATTTTTTTGGCGTTGATGGTTATGCCGGCAGCATTGGCACAGGAGCTGGTTGAGGTGAGGTATTTACCCCATTGGCTTCACCAGGCGCAGTTTGCCGGATACTACATGGCCAAAGAAAAAGGCATCTACGAAAAGTATGGCCTTAACGTGGTAATCCTCCCCGGAGGCCCCAATGCCCCGGCCATAGAAAAACTGGCTGCCGGTGATACCGACATTACCTCCGGCTTTCTTTCGGGGGCTATAAAAGCCGGGGCGCACGGGCTGGATGTGGTGAATATCGGCCAGGTGTCGCAGCGTTCAGCTTTGATGTATATTGCCCGGAAATCCGACAGCATTTTTGAGCCACAGGATTTCAACAATAAAAAAATCGGGATATGGCGCTCTGATTTCAGGGAACTGCCCATGGCATTTTTAAATAAGTATGACATTAAAGCTGAAATAATTCCCATCACCAGTACAGTAAACCTGTTCCTGCGTGGAGGTATTGATGTAATGTGCGTAATGTGGTATAATGAGTATCACCAGGTGATAAATTTTGGCATTAACGAGGATGAGCTGAGTGTGTTTGATTTTTATGATCTGGAACTGGATTTTCCTGAGGATGCGATCATTACCATGCAACCCTATTTTCAGCAAAACACCATGGTATGCCGCAAATTTGTAAATGCCACTTTTGAGGGATGGGCGTATGCCTTTGAACACAAAAATGAAACGCTGAATGTTGTTCTGCGTTATATGGAGCAATACAATATTCCGGCAAACCGTGCACATCAGGCATGGATGCTCAATCGGATGGAAGATATTTTATTTGCTGATGGCCCTGAAAAGATAGGAATACTTCTGGAAGCCGATTATATAAAAACCGCAGGAATGCTCCTCGAATCTGGTGCCATTGACCATATTCCCGCTTTCCAAAAATTTAATAAAACACCGTCACAGAAATGAGAAATACAGGACTCGGTTTTAAGCTTGCACTTTATATTATTTCAACTACGGTGCTGATTTCAGGGGTGATGTTCTGGCTCAATCATACAACATCCCGTGATTTATTGTTTAAAAACGTTCGCGAAAACGCCAAAAATCTTACCCAGGCAAACGTGAATAAAATAGAAGGGAAGCTGAACAAAGTAGCTAAAATTCCGGAAAATGAATCGCATGTACTCGAAAGATTTAAACTTGACCCTCAAGGTTTAAAAGATTATGTAAAATTGATCGTCAGTAGTAACGAAGATATTTTTGGTTCATGTGTTGCTTATGAACCTTATCGTTTTATGGCTGATTCGTTGTACTTTGCACCCTATTATTATCGTGATGGCGATTCATTTAGATATGAACTGCTTGGAAGTGATGACTACCAGTATTTTTTCTGGGATTGGTATCAGATTCCGAAAATCATGCAGCAACCGGTCTGGTCAGAACCCTATTACGACGATGGAGGTGGAAACATCATCATGTGTACCTATTCCGTGCCGTTTTACGAAAATGTTGACGGTGAGAGGATATTTAATGGGGTGGTTACCATTGATATTTCATTGGAATGGTTGGATGAACTGCTGGCCTCGATGAAAATTTACGAATCAGGCTATGCTTTTTTAATATCTTCCAATGGTACAATTATAGCCCATCCGCAGCAAAATATCGAGATGAATGAGACCATTTTTAGTGTGGCCGAAGAATATGAGCGGCCTGAGCTGCGGGAGGTTGGACGTAAAATGATCAAAGGTGAAACCGGCTTTCTGCAATACGAATCTGTTTATACCAGAAAGCAGGGGTTCATGCTTTATCAGCCCTTATTGGCAACGGGCTGGTCGCTGGTAATGGTTTTTCCCAAAGATGAACTTTTTGCTGATCTGAATGAGCTGAACGAGCGGCTACTCGCAGTGGGGATCATAGGTCTGGCGTTATTGCTTTTTATGATCCTGCTGATCTCACAACGCATCACAAGTCCGCTGACAAGATTGGCAAAGGTTACGAAAAATATCGGTGGCGGTAATTTTGATATTGTGCTACCTGAAATTAAGAGCCGGGATCAGATCGGGCAGCTCAATCAGTCAATTGGCCAGATGCAACTAGAGTTGAAAAACTATGTTGCCAACCTGAAGGAGACTACGGCTGCCAAAGAGCGTATCGAAAGCGAGTTAAAAATTGCCCACGACATCCAGCAGGGTATTATTCCCAAAATCTTTCCGCCATTTCCTGATCGTGAAGATGTTGACCTGTATGCCATACTGGATCCGGCCCGTGATGTGGGTGGCGATTTATACGATTTCTTTTTTGTAGATGATTACAAGTTGTGCTTTGCCATCGGTGATGTTTCAGGGAAAGGCGTTCCGGCATCTCTGTTTATGGCCATTACACGTACCCTGCTTCGCGCCAAGGCCCAGAAGAATATGCCTGTTCAGGAAATCGTGAAAAGTATGAACAGGGAGTTGTGCCAGGGCAACGAAAACAGTATGTTTGTTACTTTTTTCCTGGGGATCATTAATCTTAAAACCGGGCATACCGATTATTGCAATGCCGGGCATAACCATCCTTATTTGTTGAAAGATGACGGAACCATCAGAGAAATAAAAGGAACGCATGGAACACCGTTGGGTATCTTTGATGATATCAATTATAAATCTGACCAACTGGTATTGAAAAAGAGCGATTCCATTGTGATGTTCACCGATGGCATTACCGAAGCCATGAATAAAGATGATGAGCTTTTTACCGATGAGAGGTTGGCCGACTTTTTAAAAGCATACCCGCGAAAAAGCCCGAAAATCATTACCGTGGACCTGCTCAATAAAGTGAAGGGATTTGCAAAAGATGCAGTTCAGTCCGATGATATTACAATACTTTCGCTTACTTATTACCTCGAAAAATAGTTGCACCATGAAAGCATACAAGTTAACCCTCAAAAACAAAATCGAAGAAATTCAAAAAATAACAATGGCACTGGAGCAGTTGGAGGCAGAATGGGAATTGCCTGATAAAGTGATAATGAATATGAACCTGGCACTCGAAGAGGTTGTATCCAATGTTATTTTTTATGCCTTCGAAGCAGATACTGAGCACAAAATTGATATTCACTTTGAATTAAAGGATAAAAAATTACTTGTGCATATCATTGATGATGGTGTGGCATTTAATCCCATTAAAACACCGCCACCAAACGATCTGGCAAAAAAAGCTGAGGAACGAAACATTGGCGGCCTGGGAATTTATTTTGTGAAAAATTTTATGGATGATCTGGCTTATAAACGGGAGCAGCATAAAAATATATTAACCCTGATTAAACAAATAGCCGGTTAAATTTTTAAACCCAATTATTCAATGGCAAAATATATTCATTACAGAGATCCAAAATCAAAGGAAATTGAAGCGGTGCTCGGCGAAATGCCACAAGTGCCCGGAACCTGTTTCTTTATTGATATTGTTGGTTCAACACAAATAAAATACAATTCCGACTTTAAAACCTGGGGACGCATGCTCAACAACACCTTTAACTTTATTTCGCTGCTCAACGAATTTCCGCAGAATGTTGTGAAAGGAATTGGCGATGAGATGATGCTTTATATACCGGATGATGAGCTTAGGCAGAAAGATTCGTTTAATGATTATTTCTCGTTGCTGGTTGAAATATATGCAACATTGGATAACATCCGCAATTTCCCAGTCGATGGACTATTCCTGCCCTGCAAGGTGGCCATCCATTACTGCACCGATGCGTATAACATCACATTTTTGGAAGGAGCGAACGATTATTATGGCAAGGATATCGACCTGACGGCCAGGTTAACTTCCAAAGCCAAAGCCAATCGCATAGTGATGAGTGAGTTGTTTTACCAAAAGGCATATGAAAATTATACCGATAAATACAGGCTATCCATGCATCGGGCTTTGGATCAGGTTTCTGAAAAATATATTGAAGATTTTAAGGGCATTCCGCATCCAACAGAATTCAGGATAATTGATGTTTTGGAAGTATGAAACCGGTGATTACAATAGACGATGTTATTGATGAACTTGGGCTGATCATTGGCGAATGTGAAAAGAGCAGGGACACCCTGGGCTATTTTGCTGCGCTTTATCAAAAGGTTACCATTAAAGTAAAGGAAGGAATCCAATACAATTTTTTTGACGATGGCCCCCGGATGGAAAAACTGGATGTGATTTTTGCCCTGCGTTATATTGATGCTTATAATGCATGGAAGATTGGGAAGCCGGTTACAGGTTCGTGGCGTTGCGCATTTGAGATGGCTGAAAAATTTCGCCCCATCGTTTTCCAGCATTTGCTCATTGGTATGAACGCCCACATAAATCTTGACCTTGGTATTGCTGCAGCTGAAGTTTCCACAGGGAAAAACATTGATGATCTGGAGGCTGATTTTAACCGGATAAACGAAATCCTTTCCGGGCTGGTGAAAGAGGTGCAGGACAACCTTGCAGTAATATGGCCATTTCTTAAATTCCTGTTAAAGCTCAGCAGCAAAGTGGATGATTTTATGGTGGATTTCAGCATGAAGATCGCCCGCAATGGTGCCTGGAAGTTTGCAAACCAGTATGCTTCCTGCCCGGAAAATGGACTTCCACAACTCATCGAAGGCCGGGATGCAAAAGTGGCCCGTAAAGCAGCTTTGGTCTCCAGCCCGGGACTTATGGCTTCTGCAATATTTTTGATCATCAGGTTAAGTGAGCGGGGCTCTGTAACCAAAAGAATCAGGCAATTGAAAGCGATTTTGATATCAGAATAGGGAAGGGCCTTTGGAATTTACCTGAAAAATCCCGTTAATGCTAAACATCTCAGTATCAGAACATGTTTTGTATGGAAGTAGGTAATCTTTTTTCGATAAATTTTGTAACAGACATAAATATTTCAATATGGATTTCGTCAACTTTTTGAGTTATGGTGCCATCGGGATTTCTTTGGCACTGGCAATTTTAGCTTACAGATTGCTGACCAAGGTACAAAACTCCCAAACCGAGCGGCCGGCCATCATCAAGCAGATCAAGAACTTCCTTTGGGTTGCAGTTTTTTTGTCGGTGTTTTTTGGGATGATGGAATATGCCTTCCTTTTAAATGATTTTTTTGCCTTTGGATCGTTTTCAGTAATTTTATCCGGTAAATATTGTTAATAACAAACACTGGATTTGATTATGGCAGATATAGAAAAACCCAATGAATACCATGGGCTTCAAAAATTTCCCAATTTCGTTATTTTTCAAACTACTGATGGAAAGGTTAACATTGATGTGTTTTTTAAGCATGAAACCCTTTGGCTTACGCAAAAGGCAATTTCCCGGCTCTATGAAAAAGACCGCAGTGTGGTAAGCAAACATTTGAAAAATACTTTTGAATCGGGCGAACTGGACGAAAAAATGGTGTGTGCATTATTTGCACATACCACTCAGCACGGCGCTATTGAGGGGAAAACACAGGAAAAGCCTGTGAAATATTACAATCTCCAGGCAATTGTTGCAATTGGTTACAGGGTGAATTCTCATCGGGCAATCGAATTTCGCAAATGGGCTACAGGGATTTTGCATGAGTATATCATTAAAGGTTTTACAATGGATGATGAACGGCTTAAGCAGGCAGGC
>CAYNDN010000020.1:7291-22054 GCA_964395075.1 uncultured Lentimicrobiaceae bacterium
GATGACGAACGCTTAAAGCAAATAAAACATTTTGGCCGGGATTATTTTGATGAAATGCTTGAGCGCGTGCGTGAGATACGTTTAAGTGAACGTCGGTTGTATCAAAAAATAACTGACATATATGCCTTGTCAGCCGATTATGATAGCAAAGCTGATATTACCAAAATATTTTTTGCTACTGTGCAAAATAAACTGCACTGGGCGATTACAGCTAAAACGGCTGCTGAAATTATTTATACTGAAGCCGATGCTGAAAAAATTAACATGGGGTTAAAAAACTGGAAACAAGCCCCGGATGGCAAAATTCTGAAAAGCGATGTTTCCATGTCCAAAAATTACCTGAACGAAGAACATTTAAAAGTATTGAATCGTATTGTAAATGCATATCTTGATTTGGCAGAAACACGGGCAAAAAATCATCAGGTTATGAATATGAAAGATTGGCAGGTTTTTCTTATAAAGTTTTTGGAGCTATCCGATTACCCGATTTTAAGGGATTCCGGCAAAATTTCTATGCTTGAAGCCAAATTAAAAGCTGAAAATGAATACGAAAAATTCAGGGTTGTACAGGATAAGATTTTTGAATCTGATTTTGACAAGTTCTTAAAGCAAATTGATGAAAACGAAAAAAATACATATTAAAACTATCCCTTTACTCCCAAAACCCAAAGCCTCCCGGAATAATCCCAATGCTCAGGGTATCCACGGGAACTCTATTGGCTTTATAGCGGGTCATCAGCCCTGCTTGTGCAATGTTTGTTGTGAAGTTAATAGGGCAATAGAATGATAATATGTGTTCCTGAGCGCATTTTAGAAATATTTATTTTTGATGAATGAATGAAATAGAAAAGCATACACCTCAGTTGTTTAGCGAGGTTTGTCAGATTATCGATGATACACGCAGCCGGATAGCCACTACCGTAAATGCCGAAGTGTGTTTATTGAACTGGAATATTGGAAAACGCATCAAAGAAGATGTGCTGTACAATAAACGGGCTGAATATGGCAAAACCATCGTAAAAAACTTATCCCTTTTGCTCAACAGGCGCTATGGTAAAGGCTGGAGCGACAGGAAGTTATTACATTGTATCCGCAGTGCGTATACTTTTACTGAAGATGAAATTGTATACGCAGTGCGTACACAATTGACATGGACACATTTGAGGTCACTAATGTTTATTGAGGAGGAGCTGAAAAGAAAGTTTTACATGGAGATGACCAGGATCGAAAAATGGGATACCCGAACCCTTGAGAAGAAAATAGACAGCATGCTATATGAAAGAACTGCTCTGAGCCGAAAACCTGAAGAACTCATCAGGCAAGAGCTAACTGAAATGCAATCGACAAATTCGCTAACACCTGATGTAGTTTTCAGAAGTAGCTATTTTTTAGATACACTTGGCCTTGCTGATACCTATTCAGAAAAGGAACTGGAAGATGCCATATTGGTGAATTTGCAATCTTTCATCAAAGAGATAGGAAATGATTTTGCTTTTCTTGATAGGCAGAAACGCATAACCATTGATGCAGTTGATTATAAAATTGATTTACTATTTTTTCACAGGAGTTTGAAGCGTTTGGTGGCAATTGATCTGAAATTGGGAAAGTTTAAACCCAAACATGAAGGTCAGATGCTGCTTTACCTGCGCTATCTGAATAAAAATGAAAGAAAAGAAGGTGAAGAAACACCGATCGGTCTCATTCTTTGCAGTGAAGGAAATACTGAGCATATCGAATATTTGATGTTGGAAGAAGGAAATATTAAGGTGGCTCAATATTACACACAACTTCCAGATAAAAAGCTACTTAGCGAAAAGCTTAACAAAGCAATTGCCATAGCAAGAGAAAATCAGATTAGAAAAAGCGATTAAGAATTTATTTTAGAATCTTTTCACTGAATTTCTTTATAGCATGGGATAATAAAATATTCATTGTGATATTAGCATTAAGAATCACTCCCAAAACCCAATCGCTCCCGGGATAACCCCAACCCGTAAAGTATCCACAGCCCGGCCGTTTGCCCGGAAACGATAAACCAGCCCCTGTTGCACATGGTCGATGGCATCGGCGATGTAAATTTCGGAGGTGGCCGGATCAATGCCCAGGCCGTAGTAGCCGCCAATGCTTCCGGTGTAAGGACTTTCGATAAAAATTTCAGGATTGCCGGTGGAGGTGATGGGGTGGCGATACAAATGTCGGTTCAAAAAATACAGGGTGTCGCCGCTGTGATTGATGCAAAGTTCGGTGGGGTTGTCCGAGTCGGGAAAAAGAAAGGTTTGCTCAACTTCCAGGGTTGTAGCATCTATTCGGGTGAGCCCGGGTGTTTCGCTGCTGTTGGGGTTTCCACTTTGTCCGCCATCACTCAATACCCAGAGTTTATTGTATTTATCAAGCACCAAAGAATTGGGCTGGGCAATTACCCGGATGGAATCCACAAGCTGGTCGGTTTCACTGTCGATCACCAACACATGTTTGCCAAAACTCCAGGAGGTGGTAAAAACAAACTGCCCGAATTGAACAAACTGCTCAGAGGAAAATGCAGAATTATTTATCGAATCAGCCAGTGAAATGTAGCCGGTAATTTCAAAAGTCTGGGGGTTTACAATCGTAATTGCCCCGGCATACAAATCACTGATGTAAGCTTTGCTGTCGCTCAAAAAGTGCATATATCGTGGCGAAGCGAGCCCGGTGATTTTTCTGGCTAATGAAAAATCATCAAGGTTCATGGCATACACTTTTCCACTGTTGTTTATCACGATCCAGGCCAGGCTGTCGTGGATGGCGATGGATTGCGCCACATCACCAAGGGGCAGGCTATTGGCATGATAAAAGGCATCATTTTCCACAGTTTTACTTTCAGGATCATAAAACGACAAGGATGCATTCTGGTAGGTGAAATTCCCCTCGCAAACCACAAACACACCACTGGTAGCCTCCGGGCGGGGATTGCTTTCAACATCCCACAGCTCATCATCCTTCATGCAGGATGTGAGGACCAGCAGTAGCAATAGCCATATGTAAATTCGTGGTTTTTGCATTATAAAATTCAATACCCCATCCCCATCCCTTCCCCTAAAAGGGAAGGGGGAATCCACTGCACATGCCGCGTTCTGGCTCCGTGTGTTGGCATCCTCCCCCAATTTGGGGGAGTTAGAGGGGGTAAAATTATGCGGTCTTATTTCTGACATAGCCTTCCCTTAAATATCCACCATCAACACAAACATAAAATTCCTTCCTGGCATGGGGCGATACAACACCGAATGATAAGTCTCATCAAAAAGATTGTAAATCTTGATTTCTCCATTCAAATCTACTTTTCCCAGGCTAAAGGATTTCCCCGCCAGCAAATCATTCATAAAATAGGGGTAGAGCCTGTCGCGCTGCGAAACATCATTGCTTGATGTGGTGTAGCGCTCGCTGTAGCTGCTGTGCTGCCAGGTGAGGTAAAATCCCTTCCAGCTTATGTTGGCCATCAGGTTTCCCGAATGCTTCGGAATGTAAGGCAGCTGTTTGCTATAACTCTCATCTCCCCAAATCAGCGGGTCACCATAATTTAATGAACTGGTGTAAGCATAATTTCCTGACAGACTGTAATCCACCACCCCGATTTTTCCATTCAGCGAAAGCGAAAATTCAATACCCTGAGATAAAACCCGTTTCACATTTTGGGGTTCCCAATAACCTTTAAAAGTTGGGACCCATAAAATCCAGTTGTCAATATCGGAACGAAATGCTGTTATTTCAATATTTACATCTTGATCATTTACTTTAAATGCATCTTCTACACCCAGCTCAAAACTAAAACCCTCTTCCGGTAACAGATCTGGGTTTCCTCCTGGCTGCCAATACAAATCATTAAGTGTCGGTTGTTTATAGTTTCGGGCAATGTTGCCTTTCAGTAGCAGATTGCTCGTTTTCCAAATCTTTAAATCAAAACCCAGGAAAGGCACAACAGGCACTGTCTCAAAATCTACCCAATCCTGGCGCAGCATCAGGTTTAGGTTGAGGATGCCGGCAAAATTTTTCCTTGCTGAGACAAGCCACGACAACTCGCTTCGGTTTTTTGAATAGCCGGTTTGTTTTACAGTATCCCCCGTATTCACATCATGGTAATTGAAATCTACGGTGGATGAAACTGAAAAACCGCTGTTCAGATCATGATCGTAATCCAACCGGTTTAGCGAACTTCGCTGGGTGCTTTCGGAATAGACTGCCGGAATAAGCCCCAAACCATAAACCCTGTTTTGGAGGCTGTAGTCCAGTTGTTTTTCGGTATAACCGGTTCGCAGTTTCAACCTGGAATTTTCGCCATAATGCTTCCAATCCAGCATGATTCTGTTATCCAGATCCATCTGATTGTTGAGGTTTGAATTGTCGGGGCCTTCGTAGCTTGTAGCCTGTGGGATAGTGCGCTCAGCATTTTGCCACCACCATTTTGCCGAAAGGATATGCTGATTATTCGGCCTGAAATAAAACTCCTGGAGAATTCCGTATCGGGTATAGTCGGCATTATGGTTGGCGTCAACCGGATTTGTGATCTCACCTGTTTCCGGGTTGATGTTTGCAATGCTGCGATTTACGAATGTGAAATCGTTTTTAGAATAGTTGTGGTAAGCCCGGGTTTTGGATTGAAATTTCTGGTTCCCGATCTGCACCTGCAAGAACTCATCAAAAGTGCTGTAGCTGCCAATGCCCTGCACATATTTCACAACAAGCGACTCATTCCAATTGATGTTGTTGCTGATGTTTACCGAACCACCCAGCCCGCCACTTTGATCGGCGATGGAGGCTGTCCCGAATTTCAGGCTCATCTCATCGATAATATAAACCGGTATCAACGAAAAGTCCACCATCCCCGACATGGGGGTGTTGATGCTCATTCCGTTCCAATTAACTTGCGTATGTGAAGGCGCGGTCCCACGAAAAGATGCTGTGGCCAGGGCTCCTCTTCCATAATCTTTGATGAAAATCGGTGTGTTTTCGGCCAGGACGGTGGAAAGCGAGAGATTGATTTTCTGCATCAAAACCATCGAATCCACTTCAGATTCTTTCATGCCGGCTTCTTCCTTTTTAAATATTTCAGATGAGGAAATCTCTACCTGGTTCAGCCTGATGATGGTATCAACTTTCAATTGTGCTGATAAAGAGATTGTCAGCACACACAGGATAAGCCCGGTGAATGAGCGGCTTGCCATTTAATTCATTATAAGTTTTGTAGTGCCTGAGCGCAAGTCTGAATTAAATCGAATTAAATATATTCCTGCTGGCTGGTCATTCAAATCCAGAGATTCACCTGAATACCTTTGTACAGATTTAATCATCTGCCCTGCGTGGTTGAAAATGCTCAGATTTGTATTGTGCAATCCTGAAATTTGGAACAGGCCGGTTGTTGGATTGGGAGATAGTTTGACAGTTGGATAGGTTGAGAATACATCTCCTGATGAAGAACTCAACTCTATATTTGCAGCCACAGAAACTGAAATCTCAGGATGATTGCTAAGGAAAGCTGTAATTGCTACATTGCCATTTTGTGTGGATGTTAATACACCATTTTCATCCACAGATACCCAGGGTTGATTGGTTTCCCAGGTTATTGGCTCTTCCTGTTGAAGCAGTCCTGAAAAAAATGCAAATGCCTCCAGTTGATAAGTTTGCTGTCGAATAACTGCTGGCAAATCCCTGATGATGATCATCCTGTTTTCACCGGTAATTCCCGGATCGGGCTCAACAAGGCATGCACCTGTAATTTCTGTTGAAATTTCACCCACCCAGCCACCATGGCCCATCATCGCGGATTGCACTTTCACAAAATGCGCTGTTTCCAAATCAACATAATTCCCCGATTCATCCACTGCCCACGACAAATCAAAACCATCTCCGCCTGCATTTTCATTATCGGTGGTGTAGGGGTTGTCAGGGAAAGTATATGGAGCTACGCCACGTGGATTGTTATCAGCATATCCAAATGAACGCTGGTATGATTTTATAAATTCAGGATTGGTGGTATCCACACCGCCCCTAATTAAAGTTCCACTCAACAAATAGCTTGTTGCCGGAACTCCGGGAAATGAATCACTTAAAGGGTAATAGTTTTGGTTGTGGAAAGTGTTGACGAAAACAAAACCTGAGTTGCCCTGATTATCGCTCCAGGGAACATCCATAGCTTCATCACCTCCAGGATTTGAATAGGTGACTTCATAATTTTTAATCGAAGTGCTAAACGGGTAATCGCTTCCAGCAAGTTCAAACCACGTATCGTCAGGTTCACCGTTACCGTTTTCATCCTGCATCACCCAAACAATTCCGGGCTCACACCATGTTGGATTAGGGTTCCCAAAAATGGTGAAATCAATTCCAAAAGGGTGATCAGGGTGATTTTGAATGGGTTCATCAAACCTAAAAACCACATACCCGCCAAAAGCTCCCAGGCTGAGCGATCCATTAATTCCACCAATAATTGAATTAGCAGAATTTGGAGTGCCCCACGGTTCCTCATTGATCAGCTGCCCGGGTGCAGGAACGTATTCGTGCACTTCAGCAATATATTGAGCTTTGATGCCAATTACTGAAAAAAGCAGGAGAAGGATAATTGGTATGTGGATTTTCATAAACCTGGTTTATTTTAGCAATCCGATATCAGATATATGATTTTGATATTGATACATCACACATCTAACATCGGACATCTGATATCATTTTTTAACGATTCTACCCTGATAGTTCCCGGCCCTGATGATGTACATCCCGCTTTGCAATTCCCGGATATCAACATTTTTATCACCCAAATTTTCAATTGACTGTACAAGCCGTCCACTCAAATCATAAATTTTGATGTGGGCTAATGGGTTGGATAAATCTGAAATATTGATGAAATCAGTTGCCGGATTTGGAAAAACATCGAATTGTGAAAGCGGTTGTGGGTTAAAAATACCTTGTGGATCAACTGCATAAATCTCAGCCACAGGGCGGCCGTAGGAAGTGGTGAAAATATGATTTCCGCCCGCCCAACTGTTTATGGTGCCCAAAGCCTTGATATTACCTAACCAGTCGCTTTCATCTAGAGCAGTGGCGACCACCGTATAGTCATCACCACCGGAAATTGCATTCCAGTAGGCCATCACTTTGTCGCCGGTAA
This sequence comes from uncultured Lentimicrobiaceae bacterium, assembly GCA_964395075.1. Lineage (GTDB taxonomy): Bacteria > Bacteroidota > Bacteroidia > Bacteroidales > 4484-276 > SABY01. Next base: position 14,427 of record CAYNDN010000020.1, read on the forward strand.
AATCGTTAAAGTTGAAAATTACATGTCCCTCAGCATCCACTTCGCAATCGTTGCCGCCGGCCGGAATGTTGCAAAGCAAAGTAGCATCGTTAAGGGTTAAAAATGCTGCTCCGGTATTGTCGATCACGTTCATAATATCTGCATTTTCCCAGTGATAGAGCGCATTTTGTTCGCCGTAAAAGCTGGTAACGGCATAGAGGTTTCCATCGCTGCTGGTGGCGATCCCGGCTGCATATCCGCCAACTTCAACTATTTTCCGGTGCGCATTGTTTCCTGAAACGTCGAGCAGGAAAATGGAATTTGGGTCACCAAAATTTGCGCTGTTCAGGCCTGAAACCAAATGATGTTCTCCAAGCATTTCGTGATCGTAGTTGGCTGGAAATGTGGCCACCTGTGTCCATGAGCCGGTTTCGGTATCAATTTGATAAATCCGGTCGTCGGCATTTCCTATGGTGGTGTAGCCTGCAAATATGGATTCCCCATCAGGCGATATACTCAGGAACGAAACAAAGCTTTCGTAGCCCTGGTTGTTTGTGTAAGATTCAATCTCTGCCTGAGTTTGCGGATCGAACACATGGATGGTTTGTCCGCTGTTTCCGTAAAACAAACCATCGTGCACATCAAATACCGGCATAGAATTGCCATCGAAAAGATCGGCGGCAACGTAGCCTGGAACGGGTGAAAGGAAGCTGCTTTGGGCACTTATCCCGAGTGCCAGCAACATTGCGAAAATTGAAAAGTAAGCTTTTTTCATACTGCAAAAGATTTAAATGTTAATAAATGAGTTTGTGATTTTGCAGCTTACGACGCCAGGAAAGACAGTGCATCGCATGATCAGCATCCTGTTCACCGCAGGCTGCAAAACCTTTTTGCACTGGCAGGTTTTCTGACTTGCTCCCCACTTCAACGCCTTCCCATCCGCCCACCGGCGAACAGTGACATTCCTGTTAAAGTGCATTGGAGCTTACAGCAGCGGGAACTGTTGCCGAGTTTCACGGCATTCCCTTTTAATCCTTATTTACCGTGTGTATGTGGTAAATTCCAGACACCAATGAATTTGCAAAGATAAACATAACACCTCAGTTTTTGCTAAAAAGATTTATCCTGGTTTTCCGGAATTGTAAAAGTTCGCTTAATCAGTTTTTTCTTAAAGGTTCAATGAATATTTCCCGGCTCGCAGTTGTCAAACAGGATTAATAAATTTAGAATTTTGTAAAAAGCTTATTTATACTGGTTATAAATTCATATCAATTTAAGCAGGATTACAGAACTAAAGATTTGATTCTTAGATTTTTTTGTGAACATCATGATATTCGTAGCTTTCAGGCAGGTTTTTCCTTTAAATAATTTATGCAACCTTTTGCATATCACACAATCTATGAATGTAGAAATCAGTAAACTAAAAAATAAGGTATGCGAGTACTTTATTTTGAGATAATTAAATTTGCGAAAACTAACTAACTCATCAACCTATGAAGAACAGATACCTTCTCACAATGATGTTTTTTGCCCTCTTTCCCCTAATCTTAAATGCAGAGTGGCTTCCCTTAAAACAGAACAGTAAAACAGCGTCTTCACCACAAATAACGTTGCTCAGCGATGACGCAACTTCCACCGTAATTAAAGTTGAAGTTCCCGGTGTTGTTATGAAGAATTTATTAACGGATGGTAAAACCTATCAGAAATTTGACCTGCTGACTGATATTTGGACTTTAGAACCCGGCTCGCCCGAAGTGCCGCATATTGCCGAATTACTTGCAATCCCTGATAATTCAGGTGTTACAGTAGAAGTGATTGAGATTGGCGAAACCCACACTTTAAGCAATATGAATATTCCGCCTGCACGGCCTACCTGGTGGGAAGGTGACCCGGAACCAGCCTATATTGAAGATGCAAAATCGTATGGGAAAGATGTTTTTTATCCTGAAGTGATGGCACGTGTGGAGGATCCAACAATTTTCAGGGATTTTCGTGTTTCAAGGCTTTCGGTTTATCCGGTTCAGTATAATCCGGCACGTCAGGAACTCAAAGTTGCCACATCAATAACCGTTAAAATAAGTTATGGAAAGGGAGATGTTATCAATCCGAAGGTTTCTCCCAAACGTCCTATTGCACTTTCATTTGCGGAACTTTACCGCAGCTCAATTATTAATTATGATGAAGTGCTTAACCGTGTTTATGGTGGCCGCGAAGAAGGTGAAGAACTCATGCTTTGCATTATGCCCGATGAGTTTGAAGCAAGTTTTGAGACTTATGCTGAGTGGAATCGCAGAACCGGAACAAATATCCATGTTACTACTTTCAGCGATATTGGCGCCAATGCATACAATCCTGATATTATCAAAGCCCATTGCGAAGATGCCTATTTCAATTGGGAAACAGCACCTACTTATGTTTTGGTAATTGGTGATGATGGCGTATTTCCTGCCAAGACCATTACCTATCCGGATTATTCGTTTGCCTACGATAACTATTTTGTAAATGTTGATGGCAATGATGAAGTGCCCGAAATGATGATCGGACGTTTTACCAACCAGGGCGATTATCGCATGCGCGTGATGATCAATAAATATCAGCTTTATGAAGAACATCCATACATTGATGAAACCGATTGGTTCACCAGCGGTATTTGCTGCTCGAACAATGATTATGAATCGCAGGTTGAAACCAAGCGCTTTGCCAGAAACTGCATGGTTGATGATGGTGGATTTACGCATGTGGATACTTTGATGAGCGATGGCTGGGGCTGGAACTGCTCCATGGATGTGGATGACATTATCTATGCATTAGAAGATGGAAGAAGTTTCCTGAATTATCGTGGCGAAGGATGGAGCTATGGTTGGTATGCCAGCTGTTATGATTTTTATGAAGGCCATGTATCCGACCTCCAAAATGGCCAGAAATTTACCTTTGTAACCAGTATCGGTTGCGGAGTTGCCATGTGGGAGGCCAATGGCGGTAACTGCTTTGGAGAACAATGGATTCAGGTTGGAAGTATTTCGGAACCTCGCGGAGGCATTGGCTTTATAGGGCCAACTTCAAATACACACACAACTTATAACAACAGAATTGATAAAGGTATTTATGTGGGTATGTTCCGCGAAGGAATGGATACCCCCGGACAGGCATTGACACGCGGAAAATTGTACATGTATAATGTTTTTGGAAACGAATTCTGGGTGTGGTACCACTACAATGTTTTCCATGTTTTGGGCGATCCGAGTCTGCATATTTGGAAAGAAGCTCCGCGCGAAGTTACGGTAGATCATGAAGAAATAATACCTGTTGGGTTTAATACCCTCGAGTTCCAGGTAAACTTTGCAGATAATGGCAATCCTGCCGATAGTGTTGAAGTTTGTATGTATGGTCCTGATGTGTTTGCTACTGCCATTTGCGACTCTCTCGGAAAGGCTTCAATTACAATTGCTTCAGCCATCGAAGATACCATAAGTGTGGTGGTTAGGGGTGGGGATGTGTATCCCTACCAGTCATATATGGTAGTTACCCAGCCTGATGAGTTGGTAGAGCCTGAGGGTGAACCGGAAATGGTTGATTTGGATGGGAACCAGGATGGATTGATGAACCCGAATGAGCATGGAGAAGTTACATTTACCCTGAAAAACTGGGGTAACCTCACTGTGAACAATGTACAGGCCACCTTGAGTTCATCAAACCCTGATGTGGAAGTTATCACCACAGTACCTGTAAATTTCGGAAGTATTGCACCGGGTGAAATAGCTACAGGTGCGCCATTTGAATTTTATCTGGCCGAAACCTGTCCGGTGGGTGATTTAATTACCCTCGATTTGCACGTAACCAGCACTTTAAGTTCATGGGACTATGATTATGAAATTGAGGTGATGGGGTGCGACCTTGATTATGAAATGTATATGGTTGGAGATGAATTTTCAACCAGCCATAATTATCGAATGGATCCGGGTGAAAATGTACGGTTGTTTATGTCTATCACAAATCCGGGAGCTGATATAGCGCCAAATGTTGGAGGTACACTTTCAAGCACCGATCCCTACATCACAATTGCCGATGAGACTGCAACTTTTGGAACCCTGCAAATTGATGGAATGGCCATTAACGAAGATGATTATTTCGAGGTAAATGTAGCTGCCAACTGCCCCACGGGATATATGGCTGATTTTGAACTTGAGCTTTTTACCCAAAACGGAAATTATCCTTTCCAAAAAACAATCCTTATTCAATTGCCCGTTGCACTACCCGTTCCAACCGACTATACCGGCCCGGATGCCTATGGATATTATGCCTACTCAAGTACAGATGCCTTTTTTGATCAAACACCTGTATACGAATGGTTCGAAATTCACGATCTTGGTGATGAACTCAATATGTACGGCGAAACTGATTATACCGAAACTGTTGACCTGCCATTTACATTCAAATATTATGGTATGGATTACAATAAATTGCGCATCAGCACTGATGGCTGGCTGGCTTTTGGAAACGGAGTTCAAACAGCACCTGTAAACTATGCATTGCCACACGATGATAATGTAAACAACATGGTAGCTATTTTCTGGGATGATCTTTATGACACCCAGTTTGAAGATGGAAATATATTCTACTATCATGATGCTGCTAACCATAGGTTTGTGGTTGAATGGGATAGTATTACGCATAATAATGCAGGCCCTGAACCAATTCGCGAGGAGTTTCAGGCTTTCCTGCTCGATCCGGCACATTATCCAACCAATACCGGTGACGGAGAGATAATTGTTCAGTATCGTGATGTGCAGGATGCCTCATCAAATACCATTGGAATCGAAAACAGTTCAGAGGATATTGGACTCCAGTATGTTTTTGATGAAGATTATAACCAAACCGCTAGCAACATCGACGGCGGGGTTGCCATAAAATTTACCACCGAAGCGCCATTTGTATCCATCATTGTTTCTGTTGAGGATGGCGCAGCTTTCATCAATGATTCAGATGGATTGCTTCAAAATAACCCCAACCCGTTCAGCAGCCAAACGACAATTGAGTATTTTGTTTCAAAACCATGTGATGTAACTTTGAATATTTTCGATATTTCCGGAAAGCTGGTTAAAACCATTAATCAGGGTAATGTTACCTCAGGAAATCATAAGGTTACCTGGAACGGAACAGACAATCAGGGTAAACTGACTGGTTCAGGCATTTACGTTGTAAGGTTGCAGACTTCGGAATTTACCGATTCGATGAAGATGTTCAAGTTGAAGTAGGGCAAAGGGCATATATGCACACTTTTTACATATTATTGGTGATTATCATCCTGTCGTCAATTGCAGGATTGATTGAGTATGCCCGGCATCAGAAACGGATTTACTCCATCCCGATGCGCATTCACATCAACGGAACACGCGGCAAATCCAGTGTCACCCGGTTGATTGGAGCAGGCCTGCGCGCTGGTGGTATCCCCAATATTGTAAAAGTTACCGGAACATTCCCCAGGCTCATACTTGAAGATGGCACCGAAACCTATATCCACCGTAAGTCATCAGCCAACATTATTGAGCAGCTATCGATTGTGAAATTTGCTGCAAAGCGAAAAGTTAAAGCACTGGTGATGGAATGTATGGCACTGCAGCCGCAATATCAAACCATTACAGAGAAGCATATGATTCACTCCAACCTGAGTGTGATCACCAATGTGCGTCTCGACCATACGGATGTGATGGGATACACACTACCTGAAATTGCCCATACGCTTGGTAGGACGATCCCCAAAAAACAGCACTTTTTCTCAGCTGAAAATGTGATTGATGATGAGTTGCAAAAAATATGTGATCGCCGGAAAACCGAAGCTCATTTTGTAAGCGGCGATGCTGTTTATCCTCATGAGATGAAGGGATTTAGCTACATCGAACACCGGGATAATGTTGCACTGGCACTGGAAGTTTGTAGTCAATTGGGTGTTGAAAGGAAAACTGCACTCAAGGGCATGTACACAGCTATTCCTGACGAAGGTGCATTACGGGCATACCGTGTTGAAGCTTTCAATAAGAAAATTACTTTTTACAATGCTTTTGCCGCCAACGATCCCGATTCAACCATGATGATCTGGAATAAGATCAGGGATGACGTAGGTATGGAAGGCGTTAAAATTGTGCTCCTGAACACCCGGCAGGACAGGCTCGACCGTGCAAGGCAACTTGCCGAAATGTGTGGAAAACATCTGTCTGAGGAGGTCGATTATTTGATGCTTATCGGACAATCCACAGAGGTTGTAGAACAAATGTCCACGGGGTACGGGTTTCCTAAAACAATAACCATCAACCTGGGATACACTACTTCGGCCAAAGTTTTCGAGAGGGCTTTATCGCTTACAAATAACCAGTCAACCATTGTAGCCATAGGGAATATGGGTGGCATGGGGGCTGAAACTGCTGAATATTTTGAAAACAGAAGTACTTAAATTGAAATGATAGAACTTGCCATTACACTGGGATTAATTTTTAGTTTGCTTTCCTACGAGGTCTTTGGTCTTGCCGCCGGGGGGATCGTGGTGCCCGGCTATATCGCACTTCAGCTTTCGCATCCCGACCGGCTGATCGGAATATTCATCGTAAGTTTTGTTACATTTTTAATCATCAAGGTTTTAGGAAATTACACCTTTTTGTATGGACGCCGCCAAATGGTCCTGGCTTTATTGATCGGCTGTTTACTGGCCAATTTCTCTCGGTACTTTCTGGCAATTGATATTTCAGGAAATGCGCTTGAGCTGCAGGCTGTGGGCTGGGTAATTCCCGGGCTGATTGCACATTGGTTTAATAAGCAGGGTGTTTTGAAAACCATAAGCGTTTTGTTCGTTACATCGGTGTTGGTGCGTTTTATCCTGATCTTATTTTTTGCCGGTGCTTTATTGCCATAATTCGAAATGAAAAATTAGCATGTATAAATTCAGTGCAAAATCGAATCTTGTTTTGAGTGTGCTTTCAGCCCTGGCTTTGTTGGCTTTACTGGCTGTGGAGAATGCCACTGTGGACGTGAAACAGGATTGGTACGAAGAGAAATTGGCTGCTGCAGAACTTTCTCAGGAAGCCATGGAAGCCATCAGAGATCACAGGTTGGAGAAAGGTGTATTTATTGATGCAATAAATGATCCCAACCAAACATCCATGATCGGACAGGAATACACAATGGTTACTACCGATCGCGGTTACATTGATGCCAAATTATCTTCTACCAATCCCAATTTTGCAGCTGTAATTGTGCAGATGCTCAAAGATGCAGGGCTCGAAAAGGGTGACAACGTAGCCATTGCTTTCACCGGTTCTTTTCCTGCTCTAAATATATCTGTGTATGCTGCCCTTCAGGCTTTGAAATTAAATCCTGTTGCCATTACCTCGGTTGGAGCCTCAAATTTTGGGGCCAACGACCCTTACTTCACCTGGCTCGATATGGAAAGCTTACTCTATGAAAAGGAGGTTTTCGGGCATAAATCAGTGGCAGCATCTGTGGGCGGTGGTAACGACGTTGGCCGGGGGTTGAGCCCGCAGGGAAGGAACCTGATCAGAGAGGCCATTTTACGGAATCAAGTTGAATTTATCGACGAACAACATCTTGAACACAGCATTAACCGCCGCATGGAGTTGTATGAAAAATATACCGGTGAT
>CAYNDN010000021.1:0-547 GCA_964395075.1 uncultured Lentimicrobiaceae bacterium
TTGAAAGCCAACTGCAACCCCTTCGGCATCCATGTTGAGTGCTCTTGGATTAACCTGAGGCTCGCCAAAAGTTGCCACCTCTTTATACACCCTTGCATTCAACATCAATCGCGGATTAACCAGATACTTCCCTTCAGCATAAGCGAATGTTCGTGTAATGTTGCTTTCAAAAGTTTGTGTGTATTCAGGGAAGTAGGGATTGAAAGGACTGTAAAAACTCATAAAGTTTGAATTCTCAATTCTGGCACCAAAATTCACCCTTAAACGAGGAGAAACCTTATAGCTGATATGAGGCGAGGCGTAAATGCCGTACATTCCTCCACTGTTGCTTCCCAGCCCGATCGAAGTTCCCATTTCCATTCTGACTGACACTTTTTTTTCGGGGCTTGATAATGGCACCACTCCGGGATAGGTTACATCCAAAAACCTGTTGAGCGTATCCCCGGCAATGGGTTCAGGCAGGGTGTCATTCATGTTTCGGGTTTGGGCAAAACCAAAAGCTGTGAGGATTAAGAATAATAGTACGAGGTTTATCGGTTTCATAAAT
>CAYNDN010000021.1:557-8230 GCA_964395075.1 uncultured Lentimicrobiaceae bacterium
ATGTACACAATTTAAAAATGAGTAAACGCAGCAATAACAAAAATTATTCCCATATATCCGAAAACCGCAAAGATAGTTCACAGTTTTCGGTGAGATCGAATTTTGTTCTTTCAACCTGTTGATATTTGCCACCGACCAATTCAAAAACATCCATTGTTTTTTTATCAGGATCGGCTATCAGATAATATTTCACACCTTGAACTTCATAAATATCTTTCTTTATAATTCGGTCGTTGTAGGCTGTTGATTCTGATAAAATTTCAACAATCAGCACCGGGGCACTCCGGATAAACCCTGATACCTTTTCACCACAAATCACCGAAATATCAGGCCTTACAACCGTTTCGTTATCTACTATCCAATCCAAATCACTATAACAAGCACAATACTGCCTGCACTTTTTAGATTTAAAAAATACCTTTAGCTGAAAAATAATTTCACCCTGAATGTGCTGATGGTATGCATTAGCTGACGGACTCATAGCAAATGGCACCCCTTCGATAAGCTCCCAGTCGCCCTTCCACAATTTATAGTCATCATAAGAATAATGTGGTATGTGTTTAACGTTTTGCATGGCGTTTTAAAAGTTTACCCAAAAATAATAAGATTACGCGAGTATAAAAAGTATTGGCAATTATGTTAAGAATTTTTAATTCCGCTGTCCTCAGAATCCCACTCAAAATTTTAAGGTATCCAGACTGTTTTATTGTCTTTGATTAGCGGATTGAAGGTCGGTTTAACGCGAGATTTAGAAAATACTTATTTTTACAAAAAATAACAAGCAGACTATATATGCCAAAAGCTAAGAAGTTTGGTGCATTTGCGGGGGTATTTACACCGTCAATTTTAACCATACTGGGTGTGATTATGTATCTCCGGCTGGGATGGGTTGTTGGGCAATCTGGCCTCATCGGAGCAATTGCCATCATCATCATTGCACATGTCATCTCCATCAGCACCGGGTTAAGCATCTCATCCATTGCCACCGATAAAAAGATTAAAGTTGGCGGCATTTATTATATCCTCAGTCGCAGCCTTGGCCTGCCTATGGGTGGGGCAATTGGTATTACGATCTTTGTTGGAACCTCGCTCAGCATTGCCCTTTATCTGGTTGGTTTTGCCGAAAACTTCCTCGGCATAGAGGTCATCAGAACATTTTTGGGGCTTGGCACAGAAGCAACCGACATCCGCATTGTGGGTACCGGTGCCATCCTGTTTCTTGTTTTACTGGCCTTTATCAGCACATCACTGGCCATAAAATCGCAGTATGTTATCCTGGGAGCTATCGTGCTTTCACTGGTCTCGATTATGATCGGATTTATTACGCAGGGTGATACTTCCAGCCAAACTGTACTTATGCAACCTGTAAGAGAAAGTCTTCCTTTCGAAACAGTGTTTGCCATCTTTTTCCCGGCAGTAACGGGCTTCACAGCAGGAGTTGCCATGTCGGGCGACCTGAAGGATCCAAAAAAAGCCATCCCTAACGGAACTCTCTGGGCCATTGGTGTTGGGCTTGTAACATACATTGGGCTTGCGGTAGCAATTGCATTCTTTGCAGATCGCGACGCGCTTTTAAATGATTATAACTTCTTAATGAAGGTGGCCATGTGGTCACCGTTGGTTGTGGCAGGTATCTGGGGAGCCACATTATCGTCAGCACTTGGAGGCATTTTGGGAGCCCCCAGAATTTTACAAGCCATTGCACGTGACAGGATTTTCCCGCGGTTTTTCGGCAAAGGGTTCGGTGAGAATAACGAACCGAGAAATGCCCTTTTGCTTACGTTCGTGATTGCTGAAGCCGGAATCCTGATTGGTGAACTCGATGTGATTGCGCGCGTGGTATCCATGTTTTACATTGCCGCTTATGGTTTTATCAACCTTGCTTTTGCACTTGAACACTGGGCCAGCACGGATTTCAGACCAAGTTTCAAAGTTCCGAAATGGATTGGCATTGTTGGGTTTGTAGCGAGTTTTGCAGTGATGTTTAAGCTCGACACGGTGGCCATGATCATGGCAATTTTGATCATGTTTGCGATTTATTTTTTCCTGACCAAAAAAGAATTGCAGGTTGATTTTGGAGATGTATGGCAAAGTGTGTGGTCATCCATTGTAAGATCATCCCTAAGCCGGATTGCCCGAAAAGGCCTTGAAGAGAGAAACTGGCAACCCAATATTATTTTATTTAGTGGCGGCACACTTGCACGTCCGCACCTCATCGAGTTTGGGATACACTTAGTGGGAAGAAAGGGGTTCCTTTCAAACTTCGACCTTGTTCAGATTAAAAACACGGATGAAGCAATTCCGCGGCAAAAACAAATCGAGCATGAATCATCCGAACTGGTCAATAAGGGCATTTTTTCGCGTAAGCATTATTGTACAGACATTTACGACGGTATTCGAAATATTGCCGGAACGTATGGATTTTCGGGCATTGAGCCGAATACCGTAATGATGGGTTGGGGGCGTCATAGTGAAAACCCTGAAAGTTTCATCAAAACTGTAAACCACCTCAAAGAGCTTGATATGAATATCCTGCTGATGGATTATGATAAATCAGCGGGTTTCGGAAAATACAGCCAGATAGATATATGGTGGCGCACCACCGAACATAACGGAAACCTGGCACTGATGCTACTCAAGTTTCTATGGTTATCCAACGAGTGGAGAAACACAAAAGCACGCATCCTTGTCGTAAATCCTGTGAATGAACAACGCGAAATCATCTATCGCAACACCAGTGCTATTCTCGAAAATATGCGCATCAATGCCGAAATCAAGATCATCAATAATCAGATTGAACAACGGTCGTTTTACGACATCGTTCAGGTTGAATCTGTAAATTCTGATCTGATATTGCTTGGCCTGCCCAACATTGAAAAAGGTGACGAAGAAACTTTTGTTGAAGAGACGAATAAGCTGTGCAAAGACATCGGAACAGTAATACTCCTGAGAGCATCAACTAATTTTAAAGAACTCCGAATCGGTATCCGGCAGGCCTTGCTCAGCAGAATTGATAAACTTGAAACCCAAACAAACAAGGACAAGAAAATTGCTGGGGAACTTCCGCAAATCCAATACCCTGACAGCGACGAACTGGCCAAACAAGTCAGGTTGCTCAATGGTGATCTAACCGAAGTCGTAAGCTATTTAAATAGTCAGTTTCTTACAAAGCTCACCGGATATCACACCAACATGATTGATCTGGTTGAAGAAGCCGTATCAATCAACTTACAGAATATTGCGGATAAAGTGCCTGATCTTAAATCCGGTCAGCAAAATAGGGCCATCGTAAAATTCGAGAGCAACCTGCTTTTCCGGTTTCGAAAGATCATTTCGGATTACGACCGTGAGATTTTTGAAATCCAGCAATCAAGGCTAAGAGAGAGTGTAGATTACCTATTCAGGGAAGTGGATAAGATAATTCATAACAGTCCCGGAAAAGTAAATGTTGAGATTCAGGATAATTTACTTGATTATAGCAGTGCATCCTCATTTACAACATGGTATTTTATTTTCAGAAAGCGTTTGGCGCGATCCATCAGCACAGATAAAAAAGCAAGCTATTCGTTGAAATACAAGTCTGTGCTTGCCAGGTATCTCTTTGTTTCTACCACACGGCTTGTTTACGAACTACTTGAAAAATGGGGTGTATCCACGTTGAAATTTGCAGTGAAGGGGCGGTCGATGTTTTACAAAATTACTTCCATTTTATTTGAACTGGAAAAGAAATCGCAGGATAAGATCACCCCCGAAATGATTGAAGAAAGGAAAAAAAGTATCAATCAGGAAGTTTCCAATATCAGAAAATTAAACCAGGAGTCATCATCGATACTTGCGGAATTTACATTTTCGAAACTTAATGAGATTGTAGGTGATTTTTCAGCCGCACTTGACCAACTCAATGCAAACAAGGCCTTTAGTAAAAATACGTATGATATTCAAAGTGCGCGGAAGATCAGGAACGTTATTCAAATCATTCCTGAAACCTGGCGAAAGAACCAAAAATCACTGATTAATTCCTTAACGCTCGAACTGGGACTTTTGTCATTTACAACAAAACTCCGGTCGGTTTTGCAGGATGTTGCCAACGAAACCAACCTGATTTTCGAACAGAAATTTATTGCCCAGGAAGTAGAAATGCGCGACCAACTCACCAAATTCAGCAAACAACTCAAAGGTGGCGCACAGGTAAAATTCAACCCTGAAAACTTTGGCGAACTGGAGCAGCGGGAATCATTCCAGGCATTTTTTAACCAACTCATCGAAAAAACTTTCAGGAAATTAAGGCTCGCCACAAGTGTATTGCCCCAAAGTATAGAACTGATGCACGACGACTCACTAAACAGTTACAGTGCCAGGCAATATAAAAAAATCGACACCGTAAATATTTCTGTTGCTGAACTAATGGACTATCTGCTCCAGTCGGAATTTGTGGAGCCCTTGCAAAAAAACGTTTCGGAAATACCGCAAAAACTCGAGAAAATAAATTCGGCCATCAATGAAGTTATCCGTAACCTTACTTTCGACATTGAAAAGGTTACCGGAGAAAACACCACAACCATCTCAGAGCCGGCCCAAATTACTGAAAGTGTTGATGATCACATCAAAAAATTCAACAATGAAATTGACAGAACTGCCGAGGTAAAGACCCAGATTGTTAACCTATTTAATGAGCGGCTCAACACATTTGAAGACAAGCTTTCTTTCCATTCGTTTGTAAATAATGCCATAAACCTCAAGCAGTACATACGTGATATCGAAAGTCGCAAGCGCTGGTATTATCTGCAACACATGCGTCGCAGTTCCCAAAGTTTTATTCAACATCAACTCAATCAGTTTTGGTATCGCCAAAGTGTTGGAGTTATGCTAACCCGACGGTTACGAAAAGAAACTACACCCGGCGAGTTCAGGGTTAACGATGTGATAAACCTCACCGAAAAACTTGGTATAGCCCCCGAAACTGCCCACAAGATTCCCTATTACTATTCCCGGCTTTTTTACAGAAAGCAATATTACCTGAATGAATTTTGGGTAGGCCGAAAAAAAGAACTTGCCGAAGGCGAAAAGGCAATCAAAAGGTATAATATGGGGCTGTTTGGCGGAATACTGATTGTTGGAGAAGCTACCTCAGGCAAATCGTTCTACTCACAGTATTTCATCAATAAATATTATCAGGATGCCAATGTTTATACCCTCACACCACCTTATGGCGGATCGACCGACCCAAAAATTTTTAAGCAGGCACTGGAGAGCACATTTGAGGTAGAAGGTTCCTATTACAGAATTTTCAATACTATTCCCGAGCAAAGTGTACTGATCATAGATGACCTTTCGCTGTGGTGGGAAAAAAGTGAGGATGGATTTGCTGTTCTCGATCAAATTTTAGAACTGATCAATAAATACGGAAAGAAATGCCTGTTTGTGGTAAACATAAACAATTACAGCTTTGATCTGATAAGCAGGATCGCAAACATAGAAGCATATTTTATAAACATCATCGAGCTTGAACCTTTCAATTCAGAAGATTTACAAAAAATTGTGCTTACCAGGCATCAGTCCAGCAGGCTAAAATTAAAACTTACCGGAAGTAGTAGAGCGTATTTACGGCCCTGGGATTTGGCCAGATTATTTGCCAGATATTTTAGTTTTTCGCGTGGCAATGCCGGCGTAGTGCTTTTATCCTGGCTGGCAAATATAGATGACATTGAGAAGAACATCATCACAATACATACGCCCCGGTTGCCTGATATGTCGATCCTCGACCACCTAAAACCCGATTGGTACCTGCTGCTGGTTCAGTTGATCCTTCATAAGCGGGCTAACCTCAGGAAACTAAGCAGGATATGCATGGGAAGCATCCAGGAGATGAAAAGCAAAATTGAAATACTCAAACGTTCACGAATCATTGTTGAAAACCAACCCGGCATTTATGAAATAAACGGATTTTTATATCCACACCTACAGGCAAAACTCATCGAAAAAGAAATGCTATAAATAAAATGGACCAGATACTGGATTTTTCAAATATCGCGCTCTACACAGTTATTCTGTTTGCTATCGGGCTGTTCATGCTGTTTCGGTTTCTTTCATGGCTTGTGCCCATTATCGCCCTCCGAAAAGAAAAACGCAAACACGCATGGCGCTACATTTCGCTGATTGAGTTGGCGGTATGGATTGTATTTTTGATTTGGTCAGTCAACTATTTATCAGAAAGCAGCCCCATTTATGCACTCGGCCTCTTTCTCATGTTGTTTTTCTTTACTTTTTACACTGCCTGGGTTGCCCTGAAAGATTACATCATTGGCGCATTCTTTAAGGCAAACACACATTTGAAAATAAATGAAACCTTAAAAATTGATAAATATTCAGGGAAGATCATCAGGTTCAATCCATCTGGAATTGTATTGGAGACCGAATCAGGCGAAACAATTTATCTGCCATACAGCACCATGATGGGGAAGGCCGTTGTGAAATCAAATCCGGCTGAAACCATTTTGAGCCATTCATTCAGGATGGAAATCCCTAAAAACAGCAAGCTCTCCACCACCATTCGAAACATCCAAAATGATATCATAATCATGCCCTGGGCCTCATTAAAGAAATCGCCCCAAATAAAATCCGTTACCGAGACGATGACCGCACATGTTTTGGAAATAACCATATTTTCGATCGAAAAAGAATATTTCCTGGAAATAGAAAATCTTATAAAGCAAAAATACACTGGGTTGCCGGGAATTTAAAAATAATACAAAAAACTGTTTTTCAGCGTTTAACATATTTTACCTAAAAGTAATTCAATAGATTAATGTACTTTTGCAGTTAATTCTTGTAAGTGTATCATATTTTTAGGTTTAAATAAGATCAATTATTAGAAGCAATAAGGGTGAATAAAGAAACGGTAAATACAAAAACTCTGGATGGGAAGCGGCTATATTACAGCTTTCTGGCAGGTGCACAACGCATTTTCGACCACCAGGGTCTATTGAACAAAATCAACGTTTTTCCGGTGAGGGATGCTGATACAGGTACCAACCTTGCTTCTACAATGCGCTCAATTGTAGATACCATCATTCCTACCGATAACTTTTCAACAACGGCCAATGCCCTCGCAGATGCAGCACTTGTTGGTGCACGTGGCAACTCGGGAATTATCTTCGCACAGTTCCTTTATGGATTTAGCAGCACATTCGAAAATGAAGAAGAAATCGACGTGAATAAGTTTTCGGCGGCAATCTCAAATGGCGTCACCAAATCTTATGAAGCCATTTCCAACCCGGTAGAAGGAACCCTCATTACTGTAATGCGAGAGTGGGCAGAAGGCATTCAGGTGTTGAAAGAAAAAATTGATGACTTTAATTTGCTCATCATCGAATCATATTCCAAGGCCAAAGAATCGCTGGCAAATACACCAAATTTGCTTGAAGTACTTGCTAAAGCCAATGTAGTGGATGCAGGAGCCAAAGGCTTTGTGGTTTTCCTGGAAGGAATGATCGATTTTTTTAAACACGGTGAATTAAAAAAAATACTTGGTGCCCGAAATGTAATTAAAGTTCAGGGCTTCGATGGAATACACGACCACGAAAATGCCAACTTCAGGTTTTGTACCGAAGCCATGATCACTGCCGACCATATCGACAGGGATAAATTAAAAAGCAAGATCGAACATCTTGGCG
>CAYNDN010000021.1:8240-16542 GCA_964395075.1 uncultured Lentimicrobiaceae bacterium
TTGGCGATTCGCTGGTTCTTGCCGGATCACCAAAGAAAATGCGCCTGCACATCCACACCGATACACCTGATAAACTTTTTACGAAGATCAGCAAATTTGGAAGCATCACATTCCAAAAAGTTGATGATATGGTAATGCAAATGGATGTTGCAGAAAACCAGAAATATAGCATTGCGCTGGTTACTGATTCAACCTGCGACCTTCCGCAGGAATTTATCGAAAAACACCAGATAAATGTTGTGCCTTTGAGTGTTCATTTTGGCGATACTTATTATCTCGACAGGGTTACACTTAAACCAGACAGGTTTTATAAAATGTTGCCCAAAGCTACGTACTATCCAAGTTCGGCACAGCCAACTTTTAAAGAATTTAGCAATAAATATAATTATTTAAGCACCCATTACGACTCTGTAATCAGTGTTCACCTGAGTGAGGCCATGAGCGGAACCTGCTCCAACAGCAGGAAGGCCGCCAAAACCATAAGTAATTTTAGTAAAAAACCGATTACGGTCATTAACTCGAAAAGGCTATCAGCCGGATTGGGATTAATTATGATGCGCGCTGCTGAAATGCTGGAAGCCGGTGCCGCACATAATGAGCTGGTGAAAAACATTGAAGGCTGGTCGGAGAAAACTGAAATGTTTGTAACCACCAAGACCATGAAATACCTGGTTAAGAGTGGTCGCGTTAGCACCACCAAAGGTTTTATTGGAAAATTGCTGAGCATCAAGCCGGTAATTACAGTAAATAATGAAGGCAAAACTGACCCGATCGGTAAGCCACGTAGCGAAAAAGGGAGCATGAAGCTTACCATGAAACTTGTGAACCAAAAGATGAAAGGCCGCAAAATATGGGGGTATGCCATATCGCATGCTGACAATTTAACTACTGCAAATTGGTATGCAGATCAGATGAAAGCTCTTACAGGAGGTATGGAACCAAAGTTCATAAACTATGGATCGCCGGTGCTGGGTGTAAACACAGGGCCAGGTGTTGTTACACTATCAATACTGTTCGACTAAAATCAAACAACATAAAAAAAGCACTTTCAACAGTTAAATGAAAGTGCTTTTTTATTGGTATCGAAAAAAATCCTGATTTACCCTTTCACTTCCCTTTTAATACGCTGCACATGGCCACGCCCTAAAGCTTTCACTTCGCAGCCCAATTCAAAATAGCGTTTGATTTTCTCATCCGGGATCATGCCAAATGCATCCACCACGGCAATTGGCCCGCCTGCCCATTCCACAATATCATCAGGCGAAAGGTTATTGTACTCTTCATGAGGAACAGCAAAGATCACGGCTTCAACACCTTTAAGGCTCTCCTTCAGATTTTTACTGATCATCGTTTCCTTTAAATTATCCTGATTACGGAAGAATCGCTTCCATGAAGAGGATGCAGATGGATAAACATCCTGGTTTTCCAATTCGTACCAATGATCCACGTAAGGATCGTGCACCCGCATCTCAGCACCCATTTCGGTGAGTTTGCGCACCACCATTTCGCTCCCGCTATATCGTGTATCTCCAACATCCTGGCGATAGCTTGCTCCGCATATCAACACTTCGGCCCCGGCAATATATCGCGCCATATTGCGCAAAGCATCGCGCACCAGTTGGGCAACGTGAAGCCCGCGGGTATCGTTGATATCGATAGCTGTTGGTGTAATTTTAAACAAGGAATCCCCGTCTTCGAATCCCAGAATATGTCGGTAAGCCCAGTATCCGAGGCCTCCATCTTTTGGCAGGCAATAGCCGCCGATGCCTGGTCCAGGAAAGATCATGTTGCTGTGGGTGGGACGCATTTTGATGGCATCGATCACCTTGATCAGGTCCACGCCATTTCGTTCAGCAAATATGCTCCACTCGTGCAGGTAGGCCAGAATTGTGGCCCTGTATGAATTTTCAACAATCTTGGTTGTTTCCGATTCTATGGGACGATCCATCACAGTGAGGGGATATTCTTTGGTGTTCAAAACTTCATGCAGGAATTTTTCCACGCGTTCCCTCGCCGGTTGATCGCAGCCACTACAAACCCGCCAGAAATCGCGGATACTGGAAACATATTCCCGCCCGGGCATCACACGCTCGAAACTATGGGCCAACAGCGGTACATCATTTAATCCGCGCTTTGCGAAAGCCTTTTTCATGATGGGCCAGGCCACAAACTCAGTGGTTCCGGGTGCCACAGTAGTTTCTATGAGTGTAAGGCAACCGGGCTGCACTTTTTCGCCAATGGTTTTCATGGTGGCTTCCAACGCTGCCATATCGGCTTCGCCATTGCGCATATTACCGAGGTCTTTTTTCTGATAATCGCATTGCACATCCACAACCACCACATCGGCAAGGGATAGCACATCGCTGTTGTATGTTGCAATAAGGGTTTTGGTTTCCTTTACGCAACGGCCAATCAGTTCATCCACCTCGGGATCTTCGGCCTTCACAGGAGAGACCCCACGGTTAAGCACGGGAATCTTCCAGTAGCTTCTTACACTCGGACGCTGACACCCGATGACAAACTTGGAATTTTTACCATTTTCATCCTTTGTATCGGCAACAATGGCCGCCATTACCGCGCCCACAAAGCCAACTCCCATCACCACAACAATTTCCTTCCCTTCGGCTCTCGCCTGGTCAGAAAGCCTTTTTACACGCTCGAATTCAGCTGCATAAGCTGATTTTTCAGGAATCTCAAACTTTTCCCCTTCAGGGTTAACAGAATACTTTACTTCCATCTTCTTGTGTTTTAGGTTATTAATAAAAGTCAGAAATTATCTTTTACCTTAAGGTAGCACCAACTTTATACTGGTAAGTGTTGGCAAGCTTTTTCATGGTTTTGTCGATTATCATGTCGGTAAGGGTTTTAGTATCATCCTGCAGGATAAAACTAAGTGCATAAGACTTCTTCCCTTTTTCGATTTTATCACCTTCATAAACATCAAACAGATTAACTGATTTAAGCAACTTCTTTTCGGAATTATACGCAAGTTTTTTCAAATCGGCAAATTCAACACTGCTATCCACCAAAAGGGCTAAGTCGCGACGTACCTCCGGGAATTTTGAAACAGGCTTATAGGAAAGCTTGTGTGCTTTCAGGATTTCCATAATTAAATCCCAGTTAAAATCGGCCCAAAATACCGGTTGATCAATTTCGAAAGCTTTCAGAAGCCCGCCTTTAAGCTGGCCAAAAACAATTACCTCTTTGCCGTTCCAGGTTAGTTTCATACACTGTGCAAAGGTTTCATCAGAAATATGCTGGCTCTGAAACATACGTTCATCGATGTTTAACTTATCCAGCATGTTGTAAACCTGCGACTTGAGATGGAACACATCAGCCTGCTTTTGACCCTCATGCCAACTTTCGGGATTCAGGTTCCCTGTAACAAACATTGACAAATGCATGGTCTCATTAAATCTGTCCAAAACATCCTTTTGCGTGTCAGAAGAAACCTGTTTGTACGTTTTACCAAATTCATAAAAACGCAAATCGGCATTTTTGTGATTGATATTATATACGATACTCTCCAGGCCTGAAGTAAGCAGGGTTTGTCGCATCACACCCAAATCACTACTCAAAGGGTTGAATATAGTAACGTTCTGATCCTTGTTGATGAAGCCAAACTTTTCGCCATAAGTAGCTTTTGTTAAAGAATTGTTCATGATCTCGGCGAAGCCATTGTTGCTCAAAAAGTTGGAAACCATATCTTGAACTTCTTCCCGATCAGGTTTTTCAACATAGGATAATGATGCCCTTACCTGTTTTGGAAAATCAACATTGTTGTAACCGTAAATCCTCAAAATTTCCTCAATTATATCGGCTTCACGGGTTACATCGGCTTTAAAAGTAGGCACTTCAACAACCATTATATCCTCCTTGTCTTCCATAATTTCCATGCCCAAATTAATCAGAATATCGTGGATACGATCGCGCGGGATTGATTTCCCAATGAGCCTGTCAACATTGGCATACTTTATCTCTACTTTCCATGGGGATACAGGTTGAGGGTAAACATCCTGAACATCTGATGAAATTTCACCCCCGGCCAACTCCTGTACAAGTAATGCCGCTCTGCGCATCACATACAATGTTGCATTTGGATCGGTACCCCGCTCAAAACGGAAAGAAGAATCGGTGTTTAAAGCATGATATTTAGCCGTTTTGCGAATGGTTTTCGGATCAAAATAAGCACTTTCGATCAAGATGTTTTTGGTGGTTTCAGTTACACCTGAATCCAGTCCGCCGAATACCCCGGCAATGCACATTCCATTTTCCTCACCATCGCAAATCATCAGGTCTTCGCCCGAGAGCTCCCTTTCCACTTCATCCAAACATAAAAACTTTGATCCTTTTGGTAATTTCTTGATGATGATTTTATTCCCTTTAATTTTATCCGCATCAAAAAAGTGGGTGGGATGGCCGGTTTCGTGCAAAATGAAATTACTGATATCAACCAGATTGTTTATGGGGCGCAGGCCGATGGACAAAAGCCTGTTCTTAAGCCAGTCCGGCGATTCCTGAACCTTGACATTGGAAACAGTTACACCGGAATAACGTGGACAAGCCTCCTTGTCTTCCACAACAACCTCGATGGGCAAGTTTTTGTTGTGGGCCTCAAAACTGTCAGTACAGGCTGTGAAAACCTTATAAGGATTATCCTGTGGATTGTGAAAATTCAGTGCTGCAACCAGGTCGCGGGCAACGCCAACATGCGACATGGCATCATTTCGGTTTGGTGTAAGCCCAATTTCAAAAATATGATCCTCCTCTATCTGGAAATAATCCCTGGCTGTCATGCCGATTTCGGCATCTTCAGGCAAAACCATGATTCCATCGTGAGAATCGCCAAGCCCAAGCTCGTCTTCGGCACAGATCATCCCCTCAGAAACCTGGCCGCGAATTTTTGCTTTCTTAATTTCAAAAGACTTTTCTCCGGAATAAAGCACCGTTCCAACAGTTGCTACCACAACCTTTTGCCCGGCGGCAACATTGGGTGCTCCACAAACAACAGGTAATATTTTACCATCGCCAACATCAACAGTTGTGATACTCAGCTTATCTGCATCGGGATGTTTTTCACAGGTTTTTACTTCACCAACCACAACGCCTTTCAGACCACCTTTGATGGTTTCAATTTTTTCAAGGCTTTCCACTTCCAGTCCGGTATCGGTTAAAATCTCCGAAACCCGTTCAGCTTCGAGGTTTATATCAACATACTCTTTTAGCCAGTTATATGAAATCTTCATGCTGTAAAAATGATTTTTGAAATTAAGTCCGCAAATGTAATAAATTGAACTTTAGAGGAGAACTGCAAGCGTGCATTTGATTTTAATTCATGAAAAATTAAAAATCATATCCGGCTATTCATCAGAGATTAATTTACGATTGATGTCCGATCTTTTCTATTTTTAACGTCAAATATCAAATCGCATGAAATCTATTTCCGGCATCCTGCTTTTATTACTTTCAACGCTCCTGGCCACTTCGCAAACCGATTATAAATCAGGTTATCTCATTGAAAACAATAACGATACTGTTTTTGGTGAAATTTATCGAAAAACAAAACCCGGCAAAGGGAGGGTGGTTTTCAGAAACGCGGATGGCAAAAGAAAGACTTATTACCCCCGGCAGATACAGGGTTTTGCGATTGAAGACACCATAAAATTTCAATCGATTTTACAGATTGAAAATGCCGATGCAGCCGAATATCATGTTTTTGCACAGATTATTGAAACCGGACGACTGAACCTTCTGGCTACCCAAAATAAGGTTACAGGATTTTTTACCGGGGGAGATCAGCAAGATAGCAACAACTATTATATTGAGGAAAGTGAATCTGAAAAATATTATAAACTCACCCGAACCGGTTATCGCAAGCAATTGGCAGCTTTGATTCTTGAACACACAGACCTCAGGAAGGAAGTGATGAACAAAGTTTACGACTATGAAGAAATTCCTGAGGTAATCAGAAAATTTAATGCATGGGCGACAAAAAAGTAAATGCTATTTTATGCATTGAATTGATTAACTGATCCTGCTCCAGTCCTGGGTTTTGTCCTTCATCCGCTGGAGCGTAACGGCCAGCATGGTATTTTTTGGTTTTTGGAGTCCGGGATCGTCTTCAAGAATTTCGACAGCCACATTCCGGGCAAACTTCAGGATTTTTTCGTCGCGGATGATATCTGCCAGTTTCATGTCCAGCACCCCACTTTGCTGGGTTCCGTGCATATCGCCCGGGCCACGCAGCTTCATATCAACTTCTGCAATTTTAAAACCATCGGTGGTTTCGACCATGGTTTGCAGACGCTTGCGCCCATCAGCAGTGAGTTTATAGCTCGACATCAAAATACAGTACGACTGATCGGCACCACGCCCTACCCTACCCCGAAGCTGGTGAAGCTGCGAAAGCCCGAAACGTTCAGCATTTTCGATAACCATTACTGATGCGTTGGGTACATCTACCCCTACTTCAATTACTGTTGTGGCTACCATGATATTGGTTTCACCTTTCACAAATCGCTGCATTTCCCAATCTTTCTGGTCGGTTTTCATCTGGCCATGAACAATACTCACTGCATAATCAGGCAGGGGAAATGACCGGACTATGCTTTCGTATCCATCCATCAGGTCTTTCAAATCCAGTGCTTCCGATTCGTTTATCAACGGGTACACCACATAGATTTGTCGCCCTTCGGCAATTTGCTTTTTTATAAAGTTAAAGAGCAATGGCCGCTTGCTGTCGTAATAATGAAAGGTTTGCACCGGCTTTCGCCCTGGTGGAAGCTCATCAATTACCGACACATCCAGGTCGCCATAAACCGTCATGGCAAGGGTACGTGGAATGGGTGTGGCCGTCATGACCAAAACATGCGGTGGCACCACATTTTTTTGCCAAAGTTTGGCTCGCTGTGCTACACCAAAGCGGTGTTGCTCATCAATAACTGTAAATCCAAGATTTTTGAATTTCACCTTTTTTTCTATCAGGGCATGGGTTCCGATCAGAATTTTCAGGGATCCAACTTCAAGTTTTTCATGAATAATTTTGCGATCAGCGGCTTTAGTAGAGCCGGTCAGAAGGTGAATTTCCAGATCAAGTCCATTTAGCATTTTGCTGATGGTTGCAAAATGCTGCTGTGCCAAAATTTCTGTTGGTGCCATCAGGGCAGTCTGGTAGCCATTGTCGATGGCAATGAGTATGCACATAAGGGCGACAAGGGTTTTGCCACTTCCGACATCGCCCTGCAAAAGCCGGTTCATCTGTGCCCCGGTTCCCATATCAGTTCTGATCTCCCGGATCACCCGCTTTTGTGCGCCGGTTAATTGGAAGGGTAAATGATTTGTATAAAAGTCGTTGAAATAATCACCAACTACCTCAAAAATATGCCCATGAATTTTTTTGGTGCGCACAAACTTTTGTTTCAGCAACATCAACTGGATGAAAAAAAGTTCTTCAAATTTCAGTCTGGCGATGGACTTGTCAAGCAGGTTTTGACTTTCGGGATGATGGATATTGATAAGGGCAGTTTCGTGTGCAATAAATTTCATCCGCTTTATCAGTTCATCTGACAGGGTTTCAGGAATAAAATTTCTTACCTGGGGCACGAGCGTTTTCGTTAGTCTTGCTATTCCACGGCTTTCCAGGCCTTTACTTCTGAGCTTTTCGGTGGTATTGTAAACAGGCTGCAGGCTTGCTGCAGGTGCGGCTTCCACATCAACAACGGCTTCAAACTCGGGATGTGCAAAATTGAATTTACCATTGAATAAGGTAGGTTTTCCAAAAACCACATATTCAAGGTTGGATTTGATATTCTGTTTTACCCACTGAATTCCACGAAACCACACCAGTTCTATTGCCCCTGAATCATCTCTTAAAAAACCGGTGAGCCGCTTACCCCGACCCGTTCCAACAGTTTTTAAACCGGTGATCCGGCCTTTGACTTGCACCCAGGTATGTTCGCTTGAAATCTCCGCAACTTTAAAAAATTTGCTGCGGTCAACATATCTAAAAGGGAAATAATTTAACAGGTCTTCGAAGGTGTGAATGTCCAGTTCTTTTTTCAGCATTTCGGCACGTGCCGGGCCAACGCCTTTAAGGTACTCAATGGATGTATTTAATATTGAATTGGACATGGAAGTGATTTTGCTTCCGCAAAATAAACGAAAAACTCCTTACCGAAGGCCGGCAAGGAGTTTCAATATTTTATCAAAAACAGGGGGCAAATTTAATACACCCAAAGTTCGCTTTCAAAGCTGCGCAGTTCTTCTTTTATGCGTTTCGACTCCAAAAGTGCATCAATACCCA
>CAYNDN010000021.1:16552-21082 GCA_964395075.1 uncultured Lentimicrobiaceae bacterium
ATAATCACGGATTTCGCGATTATAAACATTATCTTCTTTGGTGATGTAGCTCGAAAATTTCCGGGTAAGGAAAAATTCATCGTAAGACAATCTGCGCGCACTGTTTTTGCGGTTAAACACTTCGAATCTTGCCAGCAGTGGCCTGATTTCGGGGAAATACAACCAGAAGAGGTTTTCGTAGCCCCGTTGGTTTCCATTCTCGTCGTAATCGATTCTGAGTGGGCAAATACCCAAAATGCGCACCTGCAACTCCGAACGTTTCTTATCAAAAATCCAGTCTTCTTTAATCAGGTATCTTACTACATCTTCAGGCACAAAAGGTTCCGGTTTCATTTCGGTGATAAAGTTGTTGGGATCGCTGGGATCAACAACCTGCACAGGAATGGTATCGGTGAGTTGCTGCTCTATTTGGTTGGCCGTAAGTGGTATTAACGACTCAAAATTATCTGTGCTTGGTGTGTATTCGTAGGCTGTGATTTCGCCCCCGAGCACTGCATCCCACAAGACCTGCATAAGGCTGCGCCACCGTCCCTGAGGTATCTCAGGAAAGTAAAGCGGCTGGTTCATTTTTTCGCGCAGGTCGATAACGCGCCATATCCGTTTTTCCAAAAACACATCTGCCTCTCTCAGGTATGGATAGGTTATCGGCTTCAAATCATCTATGTGTGCCCTGTCATAAGCCTTGTCTCTCGGCTCGGTAACCAGTTGAACCTGGTTGGCCGGCTGGGCCAGAACCATTAAACCTGAAAGGCTGAAAACGACAAAAAATATTAAGTTTAAAAGCCTGCTATTCATAATTCAAATTTTAAATATTCAAAAATATTATTGTATCACAAAGTTGATGGAATTCAACCGTCTGGTTTCTTGATCGGTACCGGTTGCTACAATATTTTCAAACCAAATCCGCTGACCTCTTCTTGCTGACTCCAGCAGGTCTTTCATTTCCTGCGAAAAATACGGTCCGTTTGCGCTTCGTCTGATCACAGATTCGCCCTGTAGCAATACCATATCAAAGGAAACGATTTCAAAAACCATATCAAAGTCGAAGTCCTTGGGTTTTACGGGTACGATCTGTGGTGAATAAAGCAAGGTATTTGTAGAGATGGTTCCTTCGGTTTTGTTGGCAATTTTCGCAACGGGATCAGGTACTGTGCGCAACCTGAATTTCATATCACCCATATTCTTTGTTTCGCCATCAATTTCTGCCAATACCGAGATTACAGCAGTCATATCACCCTGTGGTTTTTTCTTAACCCTCACTATCCAACCATCATTCTCAGGATTTCGTGTAAGCGTACCTACACTTATACTTGGTGTTAGTTTTTCATTGGGGATACCGGGCGATGAAATATCTACCGGATTATCAACTCCAATATAAAATACATTCATTTTTGTAGCTGACACTGTTAATGATGGCCTGCCTACTGTATATTCCTCACTGAAATGGTAGGTGTTCATCTCTCCTGTACCACCCTTAACCCTGATTACACCTGCATACTTTTGAACACCTTCTTCAATAGCAGGCAGGGTAAACCTCACCATTCCTCTTTCGCCTTCAATGGTTTGTGCTGAAGCAAGTTGAGAAACAGGCAAGGAATCAACACCCATTTTTAGAAATACTTCCGGATTTTGTGTGGTACTATATGCTGCCACAATAGCTTCTGCCTCATAATCTTCGCCCACAAAAACATAATCTCTGTTAGGCAATATCTTTGCGTCAATTTCATCGTACTTAAAATCCTTGGCGTCAACGGCGTCAAGCAGGAAATTCACAACATCAAATTCAGCATTGTAGATTTCAGTAATGATTTTGTTGAGGATGGCCACATCTGCGGCAAGTATTGTATGATAAAAATTATACTGTATCCAGTTTTGGGGAACGCCCTCGGTGTCTTTATATTCACCATCGGTTCTGAGTCCGAGTTTAATTCGATTACGATCATCAGGATCAACCAGGCTTATCATGTCAAGCCTGTAATCATCAATGCGTTGCTTCAAATCCTTTCCAACTCCCTTTGAGCCATCTTCACTTCCTCTAAAAAAGAAGTTTGTCGGGGTGTCGTAGTCATCTTTATACTTTACTTCAGCAATATCAACCGCTTTAGCCGAATCGAAAGGAATACCTTCGGTAATTGAGATCAGGTGAAATTTCAGGCTGTCAACATAATTGACCAAATTGGTGGACAGATCCCTTGCTTCCAGCGCACGGTCATAAAACGGTTTTACCTTAACCTGGTCGTTTTGATATTTCTTATCGAATGCCTGGTAAGTATCATTCAGCTTTTTGGTGAAATTCTCGTTGGTAAGTTCTACACTATCGTTCACCACAAGGAAAGCATTCAGCATCTCTTTTGATACGTTCAATGCCAAAAGTGCCGTGAGTACAAGGTACATCATGGCAATCATCTTCTGACGTGGTGTTTCTTTGTATCCAGCCATTTATGAGATTATTTCAGGGTTTATCATCATTATTTTACATTCATGGCTGACAGCATGTTGCCGTATATTCCATTGAGTGACGACATTTTCCTGGTCAGGTTTTCCATTTCTTTTTGATAAGTGGCAGTCTGGTTGGACGACTTATCCAGGTCGGTCAGCAATTTACCCATAGCATCCTGGAGTTTGGCAGTTGATTGTTGTTGCTGTTGTGATGATTTTAGCTGCAACTCATATAAAGTATTGAGCGATGAAAGATTATCGGAAAGTTTTTTAAGTTGATTGTTGAAGTTTGTGTTTTTGGCGGTTGAAGCCCCAAGTTCTTCAATGTTTTTCATGATGCTTTCTGATGAGCGGAAGTAGCTGTCGGCAAGTTTTTTGGCTGATTCAGATGCGGATGTCAGGCTTTTGGACAGCACCTGTGAAGCTTCGATATCTTCTTTCAGCGAATCAGATGTTTTGGTATAAACCTGCTTGAGGTCTGCTGCTGCTGCTGAGGCTGCTTTAACGTTGGTAGAAAACTCACCGGAAACCACCAATTCCTGCTCGAGGGCTTTGGCTGTTTTATTATAAGAATCAGAGAGTGTAGAAACTGAATTTGAGGCTCCTTTGAGTTTCTCTACAAATTCATCGTTGGCCACACTGGCTTTGGCCAGATTGTTCATTTTTGAAGTAGAATCACTCAGGTTTTTCAATCCGCTACCAAGTCTTTCGATCATCTCATCATTGATATCAGCACGCTGGAGCATTTCATCCAGTTTGTTAGTTTGTCCGCCTGATGCCACCTTCTTTGGTTTATCTTCATCAGCCGGTACCCCGTGGTAATCTTCATTTAATTCAGAATGCACTTTACTCCAGTCGGGTTCAACGTGGGGCTTTTGCAGTGCAGACAGGGCAAAAATAATGGCTTCAGTAACCATCCCGATAAACAGGGCTTCGTTAGCCCCTTTTATATGGGTAATTTTAAATAATGCCCCAATAATTACGATAGAGGCACCCAGCCCGTAAGCTACCGACATAAAACGTTTGAAGAAACGACTTTCGAGAGCCCTGTCAAACCCGGAGGACCCATTCTTCCTTTTGTTGTTTGCTTTTGAATTCATTAAATTCTTTTTTCAGGAAATTTTAAGAAACGGAATAATTTATTAATAGACATTTGATGCTCTGGATGGATTGTCACCTTTCGATCTGCCAAGATAAGGCATCACACACCTAAACCCTATGTATGATGTTGCGGTATCCTGGTATTCATAATCGCGGGTTGAAACAAGCAAATAATATTCAATATCTTTCCAGGAACCGCCTTTAATCACTTTTCTCTTCAGGGAAATGGGGTCTCCGGGGCTGGCATTATACTCGTAATCAGGATTGAGGCCCCATGTTATCTCACCTGAAGCTCTGTCGTAAGCACTTCTGGTCCACTCAGCAACATTACCTGACATATCATACAAGCCGAAACTGTTTGCCTGAAAGTGCCCAACAATAACGGTGGTAGCTCCACCATCATCTACATAATTACCACGGTTAGGTTTAAAATTGGCTAACAAACAGCCTTTTTCGTTTCGGCTGTATGGCCCTCCCCAGGGAAAGGGATTAGCCTCGTAACCT
The DNA here is from genome assembly GCA_964395075.1 of uncultured Lentimicrobiaceae bacterium. Classification (GTDB taxonomy): domain Bacteria; phylum Bacteroidota; class Bacteroidia; order Bacteroidales; family 4484-276; genus SABY01. The sequence goes on from CAYNDN010000021.1 coordinate 20,597, forward strand.
CCGCGTGCTGCCCATTCCCATTCAGCTTCCGATGGTAACCGGAAATAGTTAAGACCTGCCTGACCTTTGCTTTCAAGATAATTATTAAACATTGCTGAACGCCATACACAAAATGCCCTTGCCTGATTCCAGTTAACACCCACCACCGGGTAATGGTCGTAAGTAGGGTGCCAGAAATAAGATTGTGTTAGAGGTTCATTGTAGCTATAGGGGAAATCGTGTATCCAGCACAAGGTATCAGGATAAACATTGATAACCTCTTCACGAACATAAACAGAACGATCGTCCATGCCCTGTGGGCGATTAGCAAATAAACCATTTGTTGCATCGGCCTCCTGCGAAAAATCTTTCTTTGCAGCACTTTTTAGGTCGATCCAGTAATACCTGTACTGCAATTTTCTTGAATCAAATTCCTTTTTGCGGAAATAGCGTTCATTTTCCGGGAGATACAACTCTTCTAAAGTTTGAACGGTTTCTTCATCTTCC
>CAYNDN010000022.1:0-10581 GCA_964395075.1 uncultured Lentimicrobiaceae bacterium
CCCTTATCAACAAGCACGAAACATGCAGAGAGTTTTCTTTTTACATCTTGTTTTGCCTGACGCCAAAAGTAATTATCCAATAAATCCTTACCACAAGAAAAACTGTTTCTATCATGCTTTGAATCCAACGGCTCTGTTAAATAATTCATTCAGAAATCAGTTTATTATAATCACCATTAGCTGAGCGTAAATTTTTATTTGGCTTCGGTGCATTCACCAAACTATCAAAGAAAATCTCCTTATCCTTCTGTGATGCTAAAATCCGTTCTTTTTCTTCGATAATCTCTTTGGCTTTATTTTGGACAGTTACTATTACAAAATCAGTAAGATTCCTATAACCTCCAATCATAGCAGCTCTTTCAAAGAATTGCTTTTGTTCCAAAGGCAATCTTGTATCAAATCTGGCCTTATCCTGTTTCATTGTTCCCAATATCAAATATTTTTTACAAAAGTACGGAATTTATCCGTATTAATCTGGCTTTTGTACGTAATTTTTCTGTACGATTTTTCAAAAGTGCATTGTGTACACCTTCTGCTTTGAACCATAAAAAAACTCATCATATCCCCACGCCGTATCAATCTTCGAGTTGAATCAATCTTCGAGTTGAATCAATGAGAAAAGGGGCTAAATCTTTTTTCGAGTGCTAAACAATCCCAAAACTCTAATATTAAACGTTTTTAGAAATTATCGTATAATTGTAACATTATTCAAAGTAGCACTGTTATGATTGAAAACCGTGGCTCGGCCAGGCCGAAATAACCAACTGTTTATGTGCAACTAAAAAAAACCAAAATGAACGAAATTATCTGTCCACATTGTAAAAAGGCTTTCAAAGTAGATGAAGCAGGATTTGCTGAAATTCTGAAACAAGTTCGTGATCACCAGTTTCAGGAAGAATTGCAGGAACGAATGACTATTGCTGCAAAAGAAAAAGAAAACGCCATCAGGCTTGCCGAGGCAAACATTAAAAATGCCCTGCAGGAAGAACTTGCCAAAAAAGACCAGGCACTCTCTGAACTGAAAGCCAAAAGTGATGGCGAGCTTGCCAAAAAATTAGCGGACAAAGAATCCGTGATTTCCGAAATGAAAGCGAAGATTCAGCATGCGGAGATCGACAAAAAACTTCAGGTAACGGAAGCAATTAAAGCCATCGAAAAAGAGCGGGACCAAATCGCCAATGACCTGAAAAGTAAAGAAACCGAAAAACAACTACTCGAAAAGTCATTGATAGAAAAATATGCCGCTGAACTCAAAACCAAAGATGATATCATCAAATTAAAAGATGATGAAATTGCATGGCGTAAAGACATGAAGTTGAAGCTCTCAACCAAGATGGTTGGTGAAACCCTTGAACAACATTGCGAAACTGAATTCAATAAGCTTCGTGCCACGGCTTTTAAAAAGGCCTACTTCGAAAAAGATAACGATGCCAGGTCGGGCAGCAAGGGCGATTACATTTACAGAGAAATGGATGAATCGGGCAATGAAATTATTTCCATCATGTTTGAGATGAAAAATGAGGGTGACGAAACGGCAACCAAAAAGAAAAACGAGGACTTTTTTAAAGAGCTGGATAAAGACAGAAACGAAAAGAAATGTGAGTATGCGGTGCTTGTGTCACTTTTGGAGGCAGACAATGAATTCTACAATCAGGGGATTGTGGATGTTGCTCATAAATTTCCCAAAATGTATGTGGTGCGTCCACAATTCTTCATTCCCATCATCACGCTGCTTCGCAATGCTGCGATGAACTCAATGCAATACAAAGCAGAGCTGAGTTTGATGAGAAGGCAGAACATTGATATCACAAATTTTGAGGACAAGATAAATGCATTTAAAACCGGGTTTGCACGAAACTATGATCTGGCAAGTCGTCAATTTAAAACCGCGATTGAAGAAATAGATAAAACAATTACCCATCTCCAAAAGACCAAGGATGCGCTGCTTTCATCGGTAAACAACTTACGCTTAGCCAACAATAAAGCAGATGATTTAACCATCAAAAAACTCACCCACGGAAACCCCACCATGAAGGCAAAGTTTGATGATTTAAAGGGATGATTCCGGATAACTGAAAGAATAAAAATACGGAACTTCAAAAGTTAGTACTTTCCATAATTCGCACGTTTGCTTTGCAGGGGTTCTTTATTGATCCGTTTACCCATTTGTCAATAGATGAAGGTAAGCGAGCTGGTAGCTGTAATGGCTGCCTGCTTTTTGGCTTGCACATACAGGTTTTGGGTATCGGTGAATAACGGGGTTTTATTGATTGATGCTGAAATATTCTAGTAATTTTTCATCCACTTCAATATTGGATGAGCAAGCTATGATTTTTGTTTTGTATCGAGGTGATTTAGTAAGGGAAGCAAAGAAAGGAGCGTAAATTTGGATTGATATTATTTGACGTTTTCTTCTGTTAATAAATTTATATGATTGCAGGCCTTTGTGTTATTTAATTTTTGAATGTTTATCTAAAGTTTATCTAATTTTTTTCATCAATCTACTTTTTAGATGAACTTAATATCCATTCCGGATATCTTGTTGTTCCTTGGTTTTCAATTGTTTTATCCCTCTTTGACATGGAGTAAACAATATTCCTGATCTTATTTGCTTTCTGCTTATCGTCTAAAACGCTTGGAAGAATATCTAACAACAACTTATCAATTTCGCTTTTTGATGCTTTCCCATATTTACTTATGAACTCAAGTATCATCTTTTTGTAATGCTCATCTTTAAAACCCCTTTGTTTAATATATGAGGCTTTTTCTCCGGTAGCTTTTGCAATGTGCGATGAAATGTAGAAGTTGGGCTTTCTTCCCTCAATAAGCCTTCTGGTTTTAAACTCTTTGGCTTCTGCTTCTGAAATGGGTTTCTTTTTTGCCACCTTGTCCATGAGCATAATGTCGCGTAAACTAAGATCGGGAAGTTGGGTTAATTTTCTGGCATAGTTTATATCTATTACCTTACCGGTTATCTGTACTTTAACCTTTCCATTGGAAAAATCATATTCCGGTAATGGAAAGAACTTGTTCTTCTGTATGACAAACATTTTTCTTATGCCACTTCCGATGGTATCAATCATGTTTAGGTTAACCATGGCATTGGCGAGGAATGGATTTCGATATTCATTCTCAGGAGCATCAGAATCTATAACAGACTCGATGGTTTGCGGGATAAAGTTACCCGAATTGGCAAATGTGAGTGTGCCGGTTTCGTTTTCAACAACATTGATTTTTCCTCCCAGCGTATAGTCCTGATGAGCAATACAGTTGTTTAATGCTTCCCGAATGATGTATGGATCGAACTGATCAACCTCTTCGGGGAAAAGCGTTCCTTCTTTAAGATAGCGGTATTTCAGGTTTCTGATTTTGGAATGCACCTCTTCAACCATTAATAGCAAAGGGCATGTAAAATGCTCATAGTCTTTTTCGATGCCATCACGATCTTTGAGTATCCATGTAATTTTTGCTGATGCAGGATTGATAAAGTGTTCTGCTTCGGGCTTGCCCAATAATAGAATGGCTGTGTTTGTTAACTTGCCTTGAATAAGGATTTTGGCTTTATTCAGAAATGTTTCATCGTTCCATTGCTTGGCCTGGGATTCAAGCTTTGGATTTTTTGTGAGAAATTGATTTCGTGCATAAAGAATAGCCGCTTCGGATAAGTCGTCTATTGTAGCTCCTTCAACAATTTGAGCACTCCAATCGTATTGCGGCCCCTGGGTTCTTATTTGCTCAATTTTCCGAATATCCAATCCTGTAAGGCTTTCACCGTCCCTGGCATAATAATGTCCTTTCCAGTCAACCGGCATCCCACGCGGGGCGGGTGGTATTTTTAACAGCAAAACATCTCCCTCCGGTGTACCCAGCCTGATTATTTCAATAAAACTGAGTGTGGGTGAAGTATTGTTTCCAATTTCCCGTTTGTACTCATTAATCTGTTTGTCAGTAATGTTAGTCCCAGAAACAGATTTATCATTCCTGACCCCGAAAAGCATCCAGGCACATGTTTTTCCCCTTAAGCTTGCTTCGTTGCTTAATGCTGAAAAATATTTTCCCAGTTTATTCCTGTCTAACTGGTTTTTGGCCTCTTTAAATTCGAGCACTTCTGTTTCGGTTGACGATCCCAATAATTTATTTAATAAATCTTCGCTCATGTCTTAATCATTAAATCACTTTCATTTCCGTTTCCGGGAAGAGTTGTTTGAGACTATTAAGTTTTTTACGTCCACATAGGCATTTACCATGTTGTAACTTTTGCCAGGCTTCGAGGCCAGCCACTTTTGGCTCCGTTTTTGTTCTTTGAGTATTTCTTTAATGCAGTTCATAATGAATATTCTTGCATGTAAAAGTATGTTTATTTTATGAAAGATCAGAAAGAGGTTTATGTTGCTATTCTTGTAAATGAATCTTTGTCTGAATCAGGATAAACAGAAAATATTTGCATGTAGTAATATAAAAATGCTCTGCAATTCTATTAATTTTCATTTTGCCTGACAACTTGAAGCCAAAACATGTAGCATGTTTTGGCTCCTTTTCATTTTTCGGCATCCCACCCACTTATTGTCAAAAGCGCATCCGCGTTTTCGATGTAATAATTGATGATCAAATCCTGAACATCACTTTCGATAGTTTCGGCATCTTTAAGGCCGCCCAGATCATCCCCGTCATCGGAAATGGCATCCCACGCCTTGCGCAATTCCAGGATTTGGGTTTTATATGCTCTGTTTTTTTTCATCTGTTTAGGTAATGTTCCGGGGTGTAAATTTCGGTTTGAATGTGTATTTCTATTCCGGATCGGCCAGGGTGGATTTGATATACATTTCAGGTGATAATACGGCAATTTCACTTTTCTTGTAATCCTTTATATTTCTGGTTAAAATCATATCAATAGCTCCATATTTCATGGCTGCAAAATTTTGCAGGCTGTCTTCAAAATCTTTGAATCCGGAATTTAGTGCACCCATTACCACATCTTTATCCATGGCCAATACATCAGTAATTGTCATCAGTTGTTTCAGGCTTTCGATCACTTTTTCATGGCGGGCTGTTTGCCTCAGGATATAATATACATTGCTATAAATAACAGGGGTAACAAAGCCCGTAACTTTCCTGATTTCGCATAAGCCAATTACTTTTGCGGAATACGCGGAAAACGGTTGTCTGTCGAAAAAGAAATCGAGGATTACATCCGTATCAATCAATAATTTGTCCATGGCTAAACGTATTTTTCTGTTAGTCCTTTTGCCAGTGCTTTATCATAATCAAAGTTTTCCGGTGCTTTAAATGATCCACGAAGCGAAGACGTTACCGGTGTTGCATCGAGCGTATTTGTTTTCTCCTCATTGGTTACGGCTTTAAGATAATTTTCAACAATAGCACTCAGGCTCCTGCCCTGACTTTTTGCGTACTTCTTGGCTTTGTCAATCAAAGATTGCTCAATGGTGAGTGTTAGCTTGGTATTCATCACACGTTGTTTTTATTTTTAATTTACACGTACAAAGTTACAGGATATTGTTTTTACATGCAAATATTTTCGCCCTTACCAGCCGGAATTCTTGTACAGTGTTTCTTTTCAGTTTTTCAGGTGCAATCATATTTGTATGTTTTTAATTTGTTTTGAAACCGCAGAGACAGCAAAGGAGCCGCAGAGTTAGCAAAGGTTTTACACTTTGTTCTCTTTGGTTGAGCAAGCCGGAGCATGCTCCGGGGTGGGGTTTCGTGTAAGGGCCACCGGCGGGGAGCATGCTCCCCTCTCGCTTCACAGAGATAACAGAGGAGCCGCAGAGTGAACGGAGGTTTGGCTCTGCTACCTCTGTGGATTCTCCATGCGCTCTGTGGTAAATTATTAATTGTACTTTCGTTTTTTATGTGTAGATAAATCAGGGTTAATATGTATGTAAAAGATTTTAATAGGGTAAAGGATAAGGATAACCATGGTCAGAAATGATGCTTGTTTCAGCATCAAACCTGAGCGGAATGGTTTCCAAATCTTCAAATGGGTTTTTCAAAATTGTGATCAGCGAAAGTTCCATCGAATCCGAAACGCCTGTTCCAATAATTTTTCTGATGGAGAGTACCATATCAGCGATGTTTGCCACTTCACCCAAATCACTTAATTGCGGAGGAAGGCTCGGGGCCAGCTTTTCGCTATTCTTCAGGTTAAGCAACAGGATAATTGGCACACCTAAACTTTGCGCCTGCTTTTTTAAGAATTGAATATCTGAAATCATCACATCTGCGTTCATCGCCGTATAATCCAGATAGTCAACAAAAATCATCCGGGTTTTGACATCCTGATTCAGAGTTGTGCAGGTGTTGGTAAATACCTTCCTGTTGAATTCATCTATTTCAATCAAATGAAAGTATTTACCGACTTTTTCTTTATCATCTTTATTAAAGGTCAGATTAAACTGTTTGATGATTTTCCGGGCTGATTGGTCCATTGAAAAGTAAAGTATGTGGCTGGCGAAATCTGTGCTGTATATGCGTGAAATGTTGAGCGCAAAAGTTGTTTTCCCGGATGCCTGATCACCAGCAAGGATGATGAATTCTCCATTAAGAAATCCCCAGGTAGCCTGGTCCAATAAAATATATCCTGATAAATTCGTCTTGTGAAAATCCCTTTCAATGTTTTCTTTGTTGTTTGCAAGTTCGTTCATTTTGTCAAAATTTTAATGAATAATATTGACCAGGTTTTGAACCACGCAAAAGGACGGATTTTGATAATTGCGCTCAATGCTTTCCGTTGAATTCAACATAACAGCTTTGAAATGTCAAATTACACTACCCAATATCTGTTTCTACACTTTTCAGGAGACCAACAATTCCTTCTCAAAATACTCCCAGTGTAATGGCCCCCAAAACAATCGGACATAATTATCAATAAAAAAAAGTAATCATTCAGCCGTCAGCAGTTTCGTCAACCCTTTTCATTTATTCCGTTTTACAGGACTTTATCTGGAAACGGCCACCGGCGAAATTGCAGGAAGCTGCCCAAAAACAGTCTACCCGGCAGCCTCGTGCGCCGGCATCCTCCCCCATGTGGGGAGCCCGCCTTGCCGGCGAGGCAGGTTAGAGGGGGTCCTTTTAGAAACCCGTGAGCCCCAAAACCTGACTGAATGAAATTTTTTTCACACATAGTAATAAACATAATTATTAACTAAAAATCTGATCCTATGAAACATTTATCTCGCCAAAGGCGGAATTTCAGACTTTTTACAGCAATCCTCGCCGTGTTGATGATCAAATCCGCGGTAATTTTTAACGCCTGCAGCAAGCAGGACAACGATTTGCAATCAATTGATTCCGGGGAGGTGCACATGACGGCCGCCGACCTTAAATTCCAAAAACAACTTGTCGGTTTCCGCGACAAGGTAAATTACATCCAGGAACACCCCGGCTATAAATCCGGGGAGGTGATGGATGCCGACAGTGCCATATTACACATCGAAACACTGTTCAACGCAACATACAGTTTTGCAGACGAACGTTACGGCAGAACACAAACAGAAAGAACATCTCTCGTGATTGACGTAAATGCCAGTGATGAGGTGTTATTAGATGATATGGTAAGCACATTTGATGAAATCATTAACATTGCGACCCAACACTATTATGCATGTGAATTGCATCCGAAAGCTTTTGTTCTACTGGATTTATCAAGGGGAACAGAATCAAATGGTGAGCTAAATATTGATATTATGACTGTTGTGGGTGAAAAAGCAACAAGCTCTGAATATTTTGGTGAAGATGACGACTGGTGGTATGGAAATGAACGTGGCGACTGTGAATGGGAAGACGATGGAACAGATGCGGCTGAAGAATTACAGGCAGCTATTAACTCAAATAATGTTACTCCAATCCCGCCCCCGGGTTATCGCTGGGCCTACTCCTCAACAGAAACAATTACACTTGCTGGAAACGAATATCAGAATTCTTTGGCGTATTACATATTTTTTATCCAAAGCGATGATCCCTTTACCTGGGATGAGCAATGTTTACAGCCCGATGAAATGAATGCCTATCTTTTCAGTGAAGAAGAACTGATTTATCTTGTGATTCCGGATGACTTGAATAAACCGGATAACTGGAAATTTAAAAATTGTGATTTGAAGGGAGAATATATAGAGATTGATGAAACTCCAACCATTCACCACAAAAACATACTGACTTATGGCCTTCGCCACTTGGTTGCTTTGGAGGTTGTTGATCCGCCCATCGAACTTTAAGACTTTTATTCTATTAAACCAAAATCCCTTTGGATTTTATTAATTTGCTATCAAATATAGCAATTTTGACATTTTTTCTTCTTGCCTGAGTAACAATTTGATTTTTCGTGGGATTTTACTTTCCACATTTCCGGCTTCTTGCATTTTATTAATAACTTCCTTATGGTTTACCTCTGCAAATTTTTCTCCCAATGATTTTTTGCCTGCCAGCATTATTTTCATATAATCAGGATTTTCGAGATTTTTAACTAATGGCGTGTCAGCAAACATTGTTTGGAGTTTCTTGCACATCGAGTTATTTCCCGTTGTTCTTCGATGTGCCCTTCTGATTGTTCTGAAAAATTGTTCCAGGATATTATTCGTTCTCTGGGGTTGTATAAATGAATCACTTCCGGCAACAGATATTTTTATCGGATCACTGAATAACTTTTCCCAATATTTGTCTGTTTGGTGGATTAGCTTTTGATAGTCCGTGTTTTTATGATAGTGTTTGGCCTTAACCAGATTTTCTTTAAAGTTCTTTACCCTGGCTTGAATGGTGTCAATACCAACATCTTCTCCATTGTCGTTTAAGCCTTTAGTTTTATCTGGCAATGTAATAGAAAGTGCATGGCGTAATTTATCGAAGACTTTTTCTTTTTCTGACAGCATTTGGAATGCTTCTCTGCACTGAGTATCGTTAATCAAAGGTGTTAAGTCTGCTGTAATTTTTGTAATTATTTTTGATATGGTTTTGTTTGCAATGCCTTGTTTCTGAAAGGATTTTAGCCTCTCAAACAACAGGCATAACCGTTTGTAAAACGCTGCATGTGGGCGGTCAAAAGGAAAACCAAACCCATTACCCTGGTTTTTACCATCTAATACCCAGAGCAGTAAAATATGGCATACCTGATTGATGATCAGGTTATCATGGGTGTTTATTTGCATTGCTGTTTCTATCGCCTGGTTTATTTCATCAACATGAATATTCGTATCCCACCGGTAAACGACATCTTGTGAGGGCTTGGGATTTGGCTGATCTTTGCGGCCAAAGATATTTATTATGGAAAAATCCGACCGTGCCGAACAGATGCGCGAACATGTTAATCGCTGGGAAGCCAGCGGGCAATCTCAGAAGAAATTTGCCAGGGAACACAACCTAAACCTACACACCTTCAAGTATTGGATTTATAAATTTCGGGGCGATAATCAGTCGCCGGAAGGTTTCATACGCCTGGGTGATATTCCGGCCCATGAGATCAGCCTGCGCTACCCCAACGGTGTAGAACTTATGGTTCCCACCAGTACGCCTGCTGCTGTATTGATTGATCTGATAAAGTTTGCCGGCTGATGTTTTCCATAACTTCAGCCCGCTATTTTCTTTACCTGGAACCTACCGACATGCGTAAAAGCTTTGACGGACTTTGTGGGTTAATCACCAGCCGTCTGAAAGCAGATCCGATGAGTGGTGACATCTTCATTTTCATAAACAAGCCCCGCAATCGCATAAAACTATTGCGCTGGGAAAGCGGAGGTTTTGTACTGTTTTATAAAAGACTGGAAAAAGGTACTTTTGAGCTTCCCACAAATGAATCAGCCGATATTGGGCAGAATATTTCATATACACAATTGGTGATGATAATAACTGGTATTTCAATGAAATATGCAAGAAAAAGACCCCGTTTTTCTCAACAAAAATAAGTGAATAACTTTCGCTGTATCCCCTGTCATTGCTGATGTATTTTGATATATATTTGCCTCATGGCAACAGCGGAAACAGTCACAATATCTAAAGAAGAATACACCAAACTTCTCTCGTATAAGGATGAAGTGGGTTATCTTTCCCATCAGCTTGCCGAGATGAAGCGTCTGATCTTTGGTTCAAAACGCGAGCGGTTTGTTTCTTCTGTTGACCCAAGGCAAACCACCCTTTTTGATTTACCTGAGGATGAGCAGGTTGAGAAAAAGAAGATCAAGGTGAGCTATGAACGGACGAAAAGCGCTGAGAAAAAGCAACCCCTACGCACACCGCTACCGGCACACCTGCCCCGTAAAACAGAGGTGATCATGCCTGAAAACCTTCCGGAAGGAGCAAAGAAAATCGGTGAATCCTTGACAGAAATATTGGATTATGTTCCGGCTCAATTTCATGTTTTGCAATTTGTAAGGCCAAAGTTTATCACCGAAACCACCGATGAAAAAACCCATATTGTCACTGCCGCTTTACCTTCACTGCCAATTCCCAAAGGCAATGCAGGAGCGGGTTTGCTGGCACACATCTTCATCAGTAAGTTTGTTGACCACCTGCCGTTTTACCGCCTGGCACGGATATACAAACGCCATAAGGTAGAGATTGCCGAATCGACTATTG